>CAYJHM010000258.1:0-2408 GCA_964369935.1 uncultured Rikenellaceae bacterium | reverse complement strand
GGTACTTATGGCAATGACCCTAATGCTCCTCTTTTTATCTTAGATGGTTTTGAAACAACTGTTGAGTATATTATGGATCTCGATATGTCTCGTATAGAGAGTTTAACGATACTTAAAGATGCTTCTGCAAAGGCTATATATGGTTCGAAGGCAGCAAATGGTGTGATTGTTATTGAGACAAGAAAGAAAGGTGATAGAAACTTGAGAATTAGTTATAGCGGTAGTACCGACATTCAAGCACCCGACCTAACTTCATACAATCTTGTAAACTCAAGGGAAAAGGTTGAATTAGAGAAGCTTGCAGGTGTTTACACCGCAGATAATGCCTCTGATATAGATGGACAGTTAGCACTGGATAAAAAATATAATGCACTACTATCAACAGTTGAGGCGGGCATAGAGACAGACTGGATGGCTAAACCTTTACGTGTGGGTATAGGTCAAAAGCATAGTTTGAGTGTGGATATGGGAGATGCCCCTCTAACAGCAATGGCAGATATTACTTATAACAATATTAAAGGGGTGATGAAGGGTTCTGACCGTACTACATACTCTGGTCGTGTAAGTGTTTCGTATAGAACAACGAAAATAACTGTACGTAACATTATGAGTATAACCTCTAATGTAGCGAAGGATTCGCCTTATGGTTCTTTTGGTGAGTATTCAAGACTTAACACTTACTACACCCCTTATGATGCAGAAGGAAATCTACTAAAAAATATTGTTTACTCTATACCAGGTGATGCAAGAACGTCGGGCAATAAACCTAACCCACTATACAATGCTACACTTAATGTAAAGCAAGAAGATAGATATATAGACATAACAAACTCTACCTACTTTGAGTGGAGAGTGAAAAATGGACTTAAGCTAAGTGCTCGTGCCAGTTTAACAGAAAAAAGAACAGAGGCTGAGGAGTTTTATCCAACAACCCACCTTATGTTCGACAATATTCCAGCAGAAGAGTTTTATCGTAAGGGCTCTTTCCAGCAGAATGAAGGTAGAGATAAGCGTATGACAGCAGATGTTAATGCGAACTACAATTTAAATGTTGCAGGCAAGCACGATTTCTTCTTTAATACTGGTCTTAACTTAAGTGAAAATAGCTACAAAGAGGTTTATTATGAGGCAGTAGGTTTTCCTAACCCTAAGATGAACGATATTCTTTTTGCTAAGCAATATGCAGCAGACACAAAACCGGCGGGTAGAGAGTCAACAACACGAAATATAGGTGTATTAGCTCACCTTAACTACTCTTATTTAAATAGATACCTATTTGATGGCTCTTACAGAACAAGTGCATCGAGTCAATTTGGTAAAAACAACCGTTGGGGGCAGTTCTGGTCTTTGGGTGCTGGGTGGAATATACATAACGAGAAGTTTATGCAAAATTTCGATAAAATTAATCTGTTTAAGTTAAGAGGTTCACTTGGATATACTGGCTCTCAGAGTTCACAGGCCTACGCTGCGTTAGCTACCTATAGATATAATCTCGATAGGACATATACAGGTCTTATAGGTGCTTTACTTAACAGTATGAGAAATGATAACCTAAAGTGGCAACAAAAGATGGATTATAATGTAGGTCTTGACTTAAACATAGATAGAAAATTTGTTATTAAGGTTGATGCTTACTACTCCGTAACTAAGAACAGTCTTATTGATATGGCTATTTCACCATCAACAGGATTTAATTCGTTCGATGACAACCTTGGTGAGGTTGTGAATAAGGGTATTGATGCACGTATCACTTATAACGTGTGGTCTAACTATAAGGATGACTCTTTCTTCTCTTTAACAACAGGTCTATTCACTAACGAGAACAGAGTAACAAATATCTCTGAATCTATGAGGGTTTATAACGAGAAGCAGAACGAGATTGCTATGGATAATAAAAGTAATAGCAAGCCTGTCATTAAGTACTATGATGGGGCATCGCTAACAGCGGTATGGGCAGTAAGATCTATGGGTATTGATCCATCTGATGGTCGTGAGATTTATATCAATAATGATGGCACATACACCAAAGATTACGACGCATCGCAATCAGTAGTTTGTGGCGATAGACTACCAGCTTTTAATGGGACATTTAGCTTAAACTTAGGACACAAGGGATTCGGGTTGAGCATTGCAACAAGATTCAATGCAGGTGCTGAGATTTACAATCAAACACTTGTAGACAAGGTGGAGAATGCTGATATAAGTAATAACGTTGATAGGCGTTTGTACGATGGTGTATGGCGTAAAGCAGGCGATATTGTTCCTTACAAGAGATTAGGTGAGTACTGGGATGTAGATGAAGAGGGTAATGGTTCTTGGAAATCATATTCAACACGCCCAACCTCACGATTCGTGCAAAAGAAAAACGAGTTTACACTATCTAATATTAACCTAAGTTACGAATTTAA
>CAYJHM010000257.1:0-2438 GCA_964369935.1 uncultured Rikenellaceae bacterium | reverse complement strand
AAAAAAACTGGTAGATATTTTAAATCTACAATTCAATTAAAATTTTGAAAAACAAATAGTTGAACCTTTTTAAGGATCGACTACTTAGCCTCTAGCTCTGCAATTAGCTCGTTAACACGATTAAAATCTTGCTCAGTTGATCCAGGAGTTGAAGCCCCCTTCTCTAATCCTTTCTTTAATATCTGAAGAGCTAATGGCGATTTATCTCTCGAAATTAATATATCAGCTGCAGTGTGCGCCATCCTATATGATGGGAAGATGTTCACAAGCTCTAAGCACCAAGTCATAATTGATTTGTCGAAAGCAGCATCTTTCTCCTTATCGGTAATTGATATGTAGTAGCTGATATAGTCGAGAAGTGTACCAGTAGTGTGTTGAACCTCAGTTCCAATTTCATTGATGAAGATTCCTAGCTCGTGTGATATACGTTGAGCCTCCTGCTGATTATTGCTTGCCTGTGCAGCCTTAACTGACTCCTCAGCCTGCTTAACAATCTTAGCTACCTCGCCCATTACACCCCTCGATTTCTGAATGTATTGAGTCATATAAGAGCTAAATTGATCGCTAAACTCTTTGTTCATTCCACGAGTTTTAAAGTACTGAAGATAGATAAGTTCGGTAGGCATAAGAACAATACCTGCACGCATAGCATACACAACTTTTGGCTCGTTACCCTTGATAGTGATAAATGCATCACGTAGAGTCATTAGGTGCTGAAACTTAGTGTGGTCATCACCCTTCTCGTTCATCGACTCGTTTATACTATTACTTAGAATACCCGCACACACCATATTATATTGCGCAAACATCTGAGGATGCATCGAGCCGCTACTCATAACCAATGAACGCATAATCTTAGAGGTCACCTCTTGATCGTACCTCTTAATATCCATTATCATCATAATATTCTCTTGAAGAGCTATCTCATCATCTCTTAAAAGAGAGTAATAGCTAATCACCGCATCGCTACAATCAAGACCTATCTCCTTGCGTGCCTTGTAGTACTTCTTGTAGAATGCTTTATTTGCTTTAGAGCCACCCTTCTCGTGAATTTTATCCATCTGCTTAACCTTAGGAAGTGCCTTGATAGCCTTAACAGCATTCTCTCCCTCCTTTAGGAATTGCGCCTCGTCGCGTGCTCCTATAATAGAGAAAACCTGCTCGCCGTCGCCATTGATAAATAACATAGTAGGGTATGATGATACCTTATATTTTTCAGCAATCATCTTTCCATCAGCACTATTCTCGGCATCTAGTTTCATATTGATAAATTTATCATTATAAAACGAACCAACAGTAGTGCGAGGGAATATTTCGTCAGACATCATCTTACAAGGGCCACACCATGTAGTGTATATGTCCACAAAAATTAGCTTTTTCTCGCTTTTTGCGCGCTTAAGAGCGTCAGCAAAGCTACCCTCCTCAAAAATTATCCCTTGCGCAAAGCTGCATACAGCACAAAACAGCGCAAATGATAGTAATAAAACCTTTTTCATTCTTTGTATTTTAAAATTAATTCTCAGTCATAGATATATTCTAGCTTACGGCTAAAACGGTGCAATTTACGATAAATTATATGAATATCCAAATTTTTGACAATAAAAGAGGTGGAGCTAAATAAGCTCCACCTCTATAAGTATTATTTTAGTAGCCTAAAACTACTTATTCTCAATAGCTGCTTGTGCTGCCGCTAAGCGTGCAACAGGTACACGGAACGGAGAACAAGATACATAGTTAAGACCAGCTTGGTGACAGAATTTAACCGACTCTGGATCACCACCGTGCTCGCCACAGATACCGCACTTAAGATTTTCTCTCACGCTACGTCCTTTAATAACCGCATTCTTAACTAATGAGCCAACACCTGGCTTGTCGATAGTTTGGAATGGATCGCTCTCTAAGATGCCACGCTTGATATACTCAGGAAGGAACTTATTAACATCATCACGAGAGAATCCAAGGGTCATCTGTGTAAGGTCGTTAGTTCCAAACGAGAAGAACTCAGCAACTGAAGCAACCTCGTCTGCTGTTATCGCAGCACGTGGAACCTCAATCATTGTTCCAACCATATAATCAATCTTATCGTTACGCTCAGCAAATACAGTAGCGATAGTTGTATCGATGATATTTTTTTGGTAGCTTAACTCTGTTTGGTTACCCACAAGTGGAACCATTATCTCAACGTGAACAGGAGTACCTTTAGCTTGAACATCTAATGCTGCCTCGATAATTGCGCGCGACTGCATCTCTGTAATCTCAGGATATGTGTTTCCTAAACGACAACCACGGTGTCCTAACATAGGATTCACTTCGCTAAGACCATTAATTTTGCTCTTAACCTCTGTTAGAGATATTCCTAACTGCTCAGCTAGCTCCTCTTGCTCTTTCTCGAAGTGAGGAACGAACTCGTGAAGAGGTGGATCTAATAGACGTACAGT
>CAYJHM010000256.1:0-2453 GCA_964369935.1 uncultured Rikenellaceae bacterium | reverse complement strand
ACTCTTGCGAGTAAGAGAATGTGCCGCAGATGACGTGCTTATGGGAAAAGCCTTCGTGAGCTAGAGTTTTGCGAATTAGCCTACTTTAATTAAATTCTACTTCTTCGCTGAGAACTCAACAAAGTTACCCTCAGGATCAAGAACCGCACTCTCGAAGTAGCCATCGCCCGTACGGCGTGGTTCGCTTGTAATGATGTAACCATCTGCTCGCACCCTTTCTGTGAGTGACAAAACCTCCTCTTCTGTGCCTACTTCAATACAGAGATGTGCAAGCCCCATCACACTATATCGATGCTCTGCTGCGTTGGCTGCAATATCGGGGCGTGTCATAATCTCGATACGACAATCGCTCCCCTCGAACGAAAGGAAGTAAGAGCAAAACTGCTTTACAGGGTTGTGATATAGTTCGTTGCTTGTCGCCCCGAAATATGTGCAGTAGAACGCACGCATACGCTCCAAATCCTCGCACCAAAGTGCTATGTGGTCTATTTTCATATTATTCTACTCTTTTTGTTTTTTCTGATATTGAACAGATAGCCCTCCGAGCCTTTACAGCTACATTTTCGATACAAATACTTGATTAACAACACAAAGATATGATAAATATCTATAATAACAAAAATTAGGTGCTCGAAGTGAGCACCTAAGAAAATTTATACTATCCGTCATTTTAGATGGGTTCTAAAAATTCATCTTGGAACCCGCTTTAATCTATTAATAAAACTTATGCTGCATATCAACTATTCTGTCAAAGCCCGACCAAACAATATGTTCGCCATTATCATCAAGTGCAGGTAATAACTCCATCTTATTAGCACTATCAGTAATAATATACTTATAGATTTTACCCGATCCAGCTACATCTCCAAAAGTTGCAATGTATACCACATTAGCTCCACGATCGGAATTACGACTCGCATTCTCTGGAGCATCGTAGATATCTACAATAGTATCATCTAGCGAAAATAGTTTCTGCCCTTTCATAGAGTATTGTAAATCATAAGAGTAGACAGTGTTACCACTTGTATAGAAGATATATGGTTGTGTTGCTGAGGCAAAGTAATTCGTTGCTGTTGCAATACCTTCTGCATCGGAAATATCGGTCTTAGATATCTTAGTGACCACATTCGAACTGGATGTATATATGTAGTATCGGTATGCATAATACTTTCCATTCCCATCAGTTAGTATTGATGTAATATCTCCATAAGTACCATGCCATGAAGGGAATGTTTTAACCATATCAAGACCTGTTTGCCATTTAAAAATATCTTCATCATCGGCACTATCAAGAAGTTTAATCGAACGCCTTGCCGTTGAGTGGAAATAGGCAAAACGCTTCTCTACCTCATCATACATTATTAAGTAATAGGCGTAGCTTGATGGTCGTTTAAAAGAGGTCATTATCTCTGGTGATGCTTTAAATGTAGATAGCGAATCGGCATAAATATTTATCGGAAAAGTGTATAGAGCCCCCGATAAACTCTCGAAACGCAACACATTATCTCCAACATGCATATATCGAGTACGACCATTGGGATCTAATAATTTATTTATTCTTTTACCTTCCCAATACTCAAACGGCGCAACGATTTGGTATTTCAAATCGTTAGTGAGGGGATTGTAGGCTAAAGTGTTTTGATTCACAAAATAGGTTCCCTCTTCAGTCATTATATTAATCTCGTTGTAACGATAGTAAACTCCTTTGCATAAATCTATTGGATTCTTATATTGTGGCACTCCAGAGCCTGCAAGAATATCTTTATAAATAACGGTGTCACCTCCAACAGTCGACACAATATCTAATTTGGCATACCCTTCACTATCTTCAGTAAGAGCCATCAACCCCGTACTATAATTGTTACTAACACTTATCTGAATCTGCTTACTATATTTTATATTTGTTTGTTTATCAAGCGCAGAAAAGATAAAATAGTAAAAGCCCGACTGCAAAAAGACAGGATATGTTAGCGACATATCTGTACCTAAAATCTCATCATGATTCTCCAATTTCCAACTAAACTCGAAATCATTAGGATCAAACTCGGTCAGTGTAGTAGTAATTTTGGGTTCAATAGTAATAACATCCTTGTTTGTAATACAATAATATATGGTATCTCTACCATCTTCCATAGTATCAAGCTCAATGGTTACTTCTCGAATATCAACATAGTCGTAATTGCCCTTGTTGTTGTAGCAACTTACAAGTGCAGAAAAAGCAACTATAAAGATAACGACTTGTTTTATATTATTTTTCATAATACTATAATTTGTTTTCATTTGAATTATGTTACTCAGCATAAAAATCATAATAGCTAACTGTTAATCAGTTAATTAAAATAATCAGATGCTTTGTTGCATATATTAATAACTTATTTTCTTTTGCAGTATGTACTCCACATAAAATATTTTTATATCATGTTTCGTTCATACATCTTCCGCCAAATAATTAT
>CAYJHM010000255.1:0-2471 GCA_964369935.1 uncultured Rikenellaceae bacterium | reverse complement strand
CTCTGCGTTGGAATCCTCCTCTTTCAGGACGATTCTCACCATCTCTGCGTTGGAAACCTCCTCTTTCAGGACGGTTCTCACCATCTCTGCGTTGGAAACCTCCTCTTTCAGGACGGTTCTCGCCATCTCTGCGTTGGAAACCTCCTCTTTCAGAACGATTGTCATTATCTCTACGCTGATAGCCACCCTCACGGTTAGCCGAATATCTTCTCTGCTCTCCATCAGAAGAGCCTCTATCAAAACGCTCTCTAAATTCGCCCCTCTCTGTACGTTGCTGATAACCACCACGTTGTGAGCCCTCATCGGTTCTAGGACGTCTTACTCTATTATCAGAGGTAAAATTAGGGTTATACGAGCGTTTCGCAACGCGCCCATCATCCGTCCTATCGCCCCTATCAGAACGATAATCACGTCTTTCACCTCTACTATCTCGTCCCTCTCGGTTGGAGCTAGTTGTTCTCTCTCTTTCAAAGAAACTACCATTAGTGTCTCTTCCTTCAAACTTTTTTTCCATTTTAAATAATTTAATTTTTAATCATTGCAACTTTTACTCTATTCCCAAATATTTATGTGTCTGAACAGATAGTTGCCATCTGTTATTTTTTTTAATATAATCAATTAAGAGCGGGTAGATACTCTCTCGCACACTCCATTCGCTTTGTAACATTAATTTTGCTTCACCATTCACTTTAGTAGCTAGCTCCTCAGCCCACTCAAGCTCTGAAACGGAACTAATCACCACTTTTAACTCGTTTGCCACAGCAAAATACTCCTCTTTACACTCAACCAAACTCTTAGGCGACAGTGTAATCCAATCAAACTCGCCTGTCAGCGAGCCTGTACCCGAAGTTTCAAGATGCACCCTCAACCCCGCACTTTTAAGTTTTGCTGTTATCTCCGATAACTCTTGCATGGTAGGTTCGCCACCCGTTATCACAACAATCGAGCAACCACAATCAATAGCTATCTGTAAAAGTTCGTCACAGCTCATTTCTCTTCCATTAGCTATATTCCAGCTATCTGGCGAATCGCACCAAGGGCAATAAACAGCACATCCAGCTAATCTAATAAATAGTGCTGCTTGACCACTATACGCCCCTTCGCCTTGAAGAGAGTAAAAATATTCATTTATAAATAAGTGCCCTTTATCAAAAATCATACCTACTCTTCAAGAATATATACACTAGGTAAATTTCTTCCTATACCATCATAATCTAATCCATAACCTATCACAAACGAATCTTCGGTTGTCTCTATAGCAGCAAAATCGACCATTAAACTCTTATCGCAACTATGTTTTTTGTGAATAAAAGTAGCAACTGCTATACTTTTAGGGTTCATCTCAAGAAGTTGCCTTTTAAGCCCCATCATTGTAAGACCACTATCTATAATATCATCAATAATAATAATATCACGACCTGCAATATCCATATTTAAACCTATCACCTCGGTTACTTTGCCAAGCGATGCGCTACCCTCATACGAAGATAGTTTAATAAATGATAAAACAGAAGGGAATGTAGTTTCACGCAGTAAATCAGCCGTAAAAACAAATGCACCATTAAGAATAGACACAAAAATTGGTGCCGTCTCATCTGTCGCATCCCTATAACGCTCGTTCATAGCTGCGGCACATCCTTTGATGCTACGCTCTATGGTCTCTTTCGATATATGGGGAACAAAATTTTTACCCCAAGCATTAAATCTCTCCATATTTCACTTATATTAAGCAATTTAACTACTAATACTATAATCAAAAACAGTGAACTTTGTCATTAAAAGAGAGGTAATTAATTGTCAATTAATTAAAAAATCACTATATTTGCAGTTATAACACTGCAAAATTAGTGATAATTATTTAATTATTAATAAAATATTCGTTTTTTTATGCAACCAAAAGTAAGTATTATTATGGGAAGCACCTCAGACCTTAAGGTAATGGAGGAGGCAGCCAAGTTTTTAGATGAAATGGAGATTCCATTCGAAATTAACGCCTTATCGGCTCATCGTACCCCTGTGTTAGTTGAGGAGTTTGCTCGTACAGCACACGATAGGGGGGTTAAGGTTATTATTGCAGGAGCAGGAGCGGCAGCTCACCTTCCGGGCGTAATAGCAGCCTCTACCCCACTGCCGGTTATTGGTGTACCTGTAAAATCATCAAACTCGATTGATGGTTGGGACAGTATTTTATCAATTCTTCAAATGCCAGCAGGTATTCCTGTTGCTACTGTTGCTCTTGATAATGCACGCAATGCAGCTATTTTAGCTGTTCAGATGATTGCAACAGGAGACAGCGAGGTTTATGCTAAACTTGTTAAGTTTAAGAGCGACCTAGCTCAAAAAATTGTTAAAGCTAACGAGGAGCTTAAGCTTGTATCGTTTAAATTTAAGACAAACTAGTTTACTACCAGCGTTTGGGATAAGAAGGTATGACTGTTACTTATCGCAAACGCTGTTTTTTAATGTTAAGT
>CAYJHM010000254.1:1640-2472 GCA_964369935.1 uncultured Rikenellaceae bacterium | reverse complement strand
ACTTCAAACGGGGATTATTGTAAGCAGAGATAAGATAAATAATACGCAGAATGGAGGTGGATTCTTCGACAATCTATCCACTATGTTTCACAATAATCTAATTAAAGAGGATAGATATATATTGGTTTTAGATGGTCTATACGTCACCTCCCTGTTGGCACTATTCTCGATTCTGCTAGGCACTATCATAGGTGCTATTGTCTGCTTTATGGCTATGAACAGCAATACTATGATACGAGGCTTTGCACGATGCTATGTGACGATTGTTCGTGGCACACCAGTGCTTGTACTTCTGATGATTAACTATTATGTTATTTTTGCACAGTCTCATATGTCACCCGAGGTGATTGCTATTATCTCTTTTGCGCTAAACTTTGGAGCTTATGTAAGCGAGATGTTCCGTACCTCTATTGAAAGTATCGACAAGGGACAGCGTGAGGCGGGACTTGCGATGGGATTCTCTGAAATTAAAACCTTTCTGTTTATTATTGCACCACAGGCTATAAAGAGGGTGATGCCAGTCTTTAAGGGAGAGGCAATTTCTCTTGTAAAGATGACCTCAGTTGTCGGCTATATTGCCGTGCAAGATATAACAAAGGTGGGAGATATAATACGCAGTAGAACTTTTGATGCCTTCTTTCCACTACTGGTGTCGGCTTTGCTCTATTTTTTACTTGCATACCTCTTCACAAGAGCAATAGATATATTTGCGAAGAAAATTTAACCAAAAAAAATAATTTATAGAAAATGAGTAAAACAGTATTAAATTTGAAATTAATAATAAATATATTTTTACTAAATGTATTAGTACTTGTAAATATGTCTTGTTCAA
>CAYJHM010000254.1:0-1630 GCA_964369935.1 uncultured Rikenellaceae bacterium | reverse complement strand
AGTAGTCGAATCAATAAAAAAATCAAGTATGAACTTATATGATATTTCAGCCCTTACAAACGAGAAGGAGCATTTTGAAGAGATATTAAAAGATGGAACGGTACTCATCGAAAGGATTACTTCGTTTGGGCATCCAACACCCAAGGGTGAGTGGTACGACCAAGAGCAGCGTGAGTGGGTAGCATTGATAGAGGGCGCAGCAACACTGTTATTCAAAAATGGAACTACTATTGAGATGGCTAAAGGCGACCATATCATCATCGAACCACACCAAGTACACAGAGTGGAAGAGGTGTCGGACGATGCTATTTGGTTAGCGGTATTTATTTAAGGCGTGTTTTAATAATTGTAAAATAGATAATATGAATAAGAATAAATCATTTGTAGAATATTTTTTAGAAACAGCTAAAAAATATGCCTCTAAAATAGCACTTGTTGATAGCATTAATAACTATCAGATGACTTTTGAAGAGTTTGAGACTAAATCACGAAAAGTGGCAGCTCACCTACTGTCAAAGAACTTAAAATATAATGCAATAATACCAATTATACTCTCTGATGGGGCTGATTATTTAGTGGCTCAGTTTGGTGTTTGGTTAGCTGGTATGGCAATAGCTCCCCTCGGAGATAATTATCCAAAAGAGAGAATTAAGTATATACAAGTTCACGTTGGTACAGATTTTTGTATAGATGCTCTTTTTATGGAGAAATCAGAGTCGTTTGAGCCACTTGAACAACATATAGAACACAATGCTGATGATAGCTTTGCGATATTCTATACCTCGGGCTCAACTGGCAATCCGAAAGGAATTATACACTCAATAGAGAGTTGGACTGACGGTATAAATAGAACTGAGATTTTGGGCTGTAAGTCTGATGATATATACATTCATAATGCTGCTTTTTATTTTATAGCGCAGTTCAAAATATATCCTTATTTATTCAAAGGAGCTACTGTACATCTCATACATCCGCATATGAGACGTGATATGATACTCCTTGCTGATTATATAGCAGAACATAATGTTACTGCTCTATTAATAAGTCCATCTATTTTACCCTATTTCAAAAATAAATCTACTTCACTACGAAGAATATTTACAGGTAGCGAAAAGTTAGTTAATGTAGGACCGGGAAATTATGAGCTTTGTCTTACATACGGACTAAGTGAGACCCTTCCCTTTACAATGTTTTATATAGTAGACAAGGCGTATGAGAATACACCTATTGGGCAGCCATACCCCGGTATTACAGTACATTTACTTGATAATGATGGAAATGAGGTAGCGCAAGGAGAAGAGGGTGAAATCTGTTTAAAAGGTTGTTTTACGAAAGGCTATCTTGGCGAAGATGAATTGACAAAAGAACTTTTTGCTGGAGGAGTGTTGCACACTAAAGACATAGGTAAACAGTTACCTAATGGAGATTATGTGTATGTAAATCGTAAGGATTGGATGTTAAAAATCAATGGTCAACGTGTTGAGCCTGGCGAAATTGAGATTATTATTAAGCAGGTGAAGGGTGTTGATAATGCGATTGTAAAAGGATTTGAAACTGAAGCAGGTATTCGTATGTGTGCATACTATCTTGGCGAGGTAGATAAAGAAAGTATTATTACATATTTAAAATC
>CAYJHM010000253.1:0-2478 GCA_964369935.1 uncultured Rikenellaceae bacterium | reverse complement strand
AATGCAGCAGGCGATAATGTTCAAACTAATATGAGTGTAGATCAAATTATACAAATAATAAATAAAAAAAATGCTAAAATGCAAAGAACATCGGTTAAGGCAGAGTCAGCACTTAATTTAGTGCAAACAAGCGTATCTGGATATAATTCTGGTATTTGGAATGAATCTACAGAAACTAATCTGTCTATTATACGTTTATATGAAGGAGCTATTGAAGATGCTCATGAGTTAATTATGTCTAATTTAGAATTTGATCGTGAATTAGATAGTGAAAAATCTATGAAATTTAGTATTAACTGGATTTATGAGCCACCAATTGCAGTGCTTGATTTTTATAACGAACCACAAATTGCTTCACAAGCGCCACCACTTCTAATAGATTTCTATGGTAAAACATTAGATGAAGTAATAGCATATTGTGCTGAAGAAGGCATTGTGCTAAAAGTTGGCGAAGCAACAGTGAACAATGACTATAGTGAATTTTATGTTCCAACACTAGCTGAAAACACTGTTGTTTATCAAAGTGTTGTTGTAGGAACGGTATTAAGTAAAATAGAAGAGATTACTATTTATATTAATAAACATGTAGAAGTTACAACTAGCTCAAGCTCAAGTTCTAGTTCAAGTATGAGTTCTTCTAGTTCAAGCTCAAGTATGAGCTCGGTTACTGTAGAATCAACATCTACTAGTACTGTAGAGTCAACTAGTACAGTAGTAGAGACTACAACTAGTAAAGTTGAAGAAACAACTACTAGTACTACAACGTCTACGACACAAAAAATTGTTACTGTAGCACCAACAGTTCCAGCAACACAGGCACCAACAAATCCACCAACACAAGCACCAACACAAGCACCTTCACCTAGTCCTGAAGGTTAATAATAGTTTAATAACAAGGATATTCTCTAAGTATGAGAATATCCTTTAGTCTTTGTAGTGATTAGTTTATGTTTTAGTATAGTTATAAATATAATGTGTTTTAAATAAAAAATTATTACATGGATAAGAATATAAATAGAGTTATAATTAAATGGAATTTAATTTTGCACACATTGAGTTATTTTTTTATATTATAGAATATGTTATACTTGATAAGTAAATTTGAACTTGAAAGGCATAACGATGAAAAAAAAATTAGTATTAATAGCATTACTTTCACTTATTATAATTTATATATATATGTTTTTTTTCATGCCTAAAGTATTTTTAAATGTTGAAATTATTAGCCATGAGGAGTTTGAAAATAAAATAAGTAATTTAAGTGTATCAGAGGATAATTTAGTTACTCAATTAAGATTTGAGGGAGCAACTCCTGCGTATGATAATAGTTTTAATTATTACTATATTACTGTAGGCAAAGAAATAAAAGGAAACTTTATTGAAAATGAAAACCTTGAAGTATACTGGATTGATGATTTACAGTTTGAAGATATTGAAAAAAGTATTAGTGAAAATGAAGACTTCAACATTGTAGTTATAAGAGATAATAGTTATACAATAAGTACTATTAAGATCACAACGCTACCAATTGTTCAATTAACAACACCGATAGAACCAATTCCTTATAGTGATTTAAAAAATGAAGGTCATCTTTTGTTGGTGGATCCAGACTTTAGTGTAGATGGTCGATATAGCTATGAAAATTATGCTATAACATATAAATATCGAGGTTCTAATACACAACTTTATCCGAAGAAATCATATAATATAGATTTGATAGATAGTGATAAAGAAAAATATGATGATGTTCTATTAGGACTTCGCTCCGATGATGATTGGGCTTTAACTGCAGTGTATGGAGATACTACTAAAGTTAGAGAAGCCATCATGATGGATTTAATTGGACAGATAAAGAGCGAACAAAATGGTTATTATTTATATCCACAAGGCATTGAATTTTGCGAATTATTTTTAAATAATCAGTATATAGGTATTTATCAATTATTAGAGCCAATGGATGAAAAACAAATACAAATCGATAGAGACACAGACTTTCTTTATAAAATCATTGGGGAACAAATGCCTTCAATTGAAGAGTTAAAGGCAAATGATAGTAGCTCACTGTTATATACAATAGAAGCTAAACATTATCCACCTAATGAAAATGTTTATGAACCAATGATTGAATTTTTTGATTTATTTTCATTTGATGAAGCAACTCAAAGAGCGGTTACATTAGATGAAGTAACTTCTAAATTTGATATATACAATTTAATTGATAATGATATATTAATTAGAACTTTTGGTTTAATGGATAATGAGCCTAAAAACATGTTTCTATCTGTAAAAGAAAGTGGAAATGACACAATTTTTGAATATATTTTATACGATATGAATTATTCCTTGGGCGATCAATATATAGATAATTCATCTACATTTACTGCTAATATGGATAGTTCAGTTACAGAATATAGCTATATTTCGGATGTGTTACTTCATAGTGAAGATCGTAGTGATTATATTATGCTGTTTACGGAG
>CAYJHM010000252.1:0-2491 GCA_964369935.1 uncultured Rikenellaceae bacterium | reverse complement strand
GTGTTCGCTTTTTCCATAAGTGCGTTAGCTGTGGTGCATTACTCTTGCGAGTAAGTGAATGTGCCGCAGATGACGTGCTTATGGGAAAAGCCTTCTGGAGCTAGAGTTTTGCGAATTAGCCTCTATAAATACCTGATTATAAATATTAATATATAGTAAATAGCTCTCTGTATTTTGGTAGTGGCCATAATCTATCGTCTACTATCTGCTCTAGCTTATCTATCGAATCGCGTATAATATCGAAATATTTTCTTACTTCGTTATGATAACCATTACAACGTTCGATTACAGATGGCTCGTTGTTGCACTTCTTACGTGCCTCAATCATTAACTTACTATTGGTGCGTATCAACTTTACATAACCAGCCACCTTTTTAAGGGTGCGCATCTCCTCGTGAGCAAGCTCTTGATACTCATCAGGAAATATCTGCATTAACCCTCGTACATTATCAATCAATACATTTTGATAACTTATAGCCGTAGGTATGATATGATTAGCTGCCACATCAACCATGACCCTCGACTCTATCTGTATCTTCTTGAAATACATTTCGTTATTTATCTCGTAACGAGCCATTAACTCGGCTTTAGATAAAATATTATACTTATTATACAACTCAACTATATCATCTCTCACCAATAACTTAAACGCTTCGGGCACATTATTAATACTCTCTAGACCTCTGACCTCGATAGCCTCTTGCAGCCACTCGTCGCTATATCCATTACCCTCAAAACGAACTTTGCGAGAAGCTGATATATAGTCGCGTAAAACCTGAAATATCGCTTCATCTTTCTTAACACCCCCCTCAATCAATTTATTTGTATCGCTAACAAATTCAACTAATTGGTCTGCCACTGCTGTATTTATTGCTGTAACCGGAGCAGCGCAGTTTGTCGATGAACCAGCTGCACGGAACTCGAATCTATTACCTGTAAAGGCAAACGGCGACGTGCGGTTTCTGTCGGTATTATCCATTAAAATCTCTGGAATTTTACCTATATCCAACTTTAACTCACTCTTTTCGTTAGGTGTCATTTTTTTATCTGAAACCCTGCTCTCCAACGAATCAAGCACCTCTGAAAGGGTTGAACCCGTAAATACCGACATAATAGATGGTGGTGCTTCGGCTGCCCCTAGACGGTGCGAATTAGACTCGCTTGCTATCGACGCCATCACCATCGAACCATATTCGCTCATCGCTTTTATGGTACATACAAAGAAAGATAGGAATTGCAGATTAGTCTTTGGAGTCTTACCTGGAGACAGCAGATTAGTTCCTTTGTTTGTTATAAGAGACCAGTTACAGTGCTTGCCTGAACCATTAACCCCCTTAAACGGTTTCTCGTGAAACAGCACACGTAGCTTATGCTTTGGAGCAAGAATCTTCATAACATTCATCATCAAAGCATTATGATCGACTGCTATATTAGCCTCTTCAAACATTGGTGCGCACTCGAATTGGTTTGGTGCAACCTCGTTATGGCGTGTCTTTAAAGGAATCCCTAAACGATAAGCATACTCCTCGAACTCTTTCATAAAAGCTGTCACTCGCTCGGGTATAACTCCGAAATAGTGGTCGTCGAGCTGCTGATCCTTAGCCGCCGTACTACCCATTAACGTTCTACCTGTTTGATATAAATCAGGGCGCGCAAAATATAACGCCTCGTCTACTAAGAAATATTCTTGCTCGCAACCTAGTGTAACATGTACCTTATCAACATCTTTATCAAAAAATTGACAAACCTCGGTTGCAGCACTATCAATCAAAGATAGCGATTTAAGAAGTGGGGTTTTATGATCTAACGCCTCGCCTGTATATGCAACAAATATACTAGGGATACATAAAGTTTCGTCGATTATAAAAGCAGGCGACGATGGGTCCCATGCTGAATATCCACGTGCCTCGAATGTATTACGCAACCCCCCATTAGGGAACGATGAGGCATCGGGCTCTTGCTGAAAAAGTAATTCTCCCTTAAAATTCTCGAACGAGCCGCCCCCCCAAATAGGTTCAAAAAAGGCATCGTGCTTCTCCGCTGTCCCATTATTTAGAGGCTGAAACCAGTGTGTATAGTGTGTCACTCCTCGCTCAAGTGCCCACATTTTCATACCTGCTGCCACTTGATCAGCTATCTTACGATCAATACGTTTTCCTTGCTCGATTGCTGCACAAACACTATCATGCACCTCACGTGATAAATACTGACGCATCTCCTCTATCGAAAATACATCGCAACCAAAATACGAAGAGACTCTTTCACTCTTCTCTCGCCTACTCGACACATCTCTATTTGAGATATCTTTTAATGCCGTAAATCTTTGTGTATTCATTTTAATATATATTATAGGTTAAACGAATGATTTTTGCAAAATTCGTATTTTTTTATCAAACTACCAAATTTTAAGGGGGTAAATTTTAAAAAACATAATATTTTTTTACTGCACCCCCCTATTTTTACACTTCAACATCCACAAATAATATAAAAT
>CAYJHM010000251.1:0-2496 GCA_964369935.1 uncultured Rikenellaceae bacterium | reverse complement strand
AAAAAGCGAACACTTTGGGCTACGTTCAAAACAAAATAGTACCCCCATTTTTGAGGTAATTCTCAGAAATGGGGGTACATATTAGTTTTTATTTATTTTAACACGCTGCAAGTCAGATAATTCACATTTAGGAATCTCTCTTAATAGTAACCTCTTGTGCCAAAACCTGCATTACGCATTCGGTACTGATCTCTTTGGCTAAATGGTGAAGTATCGCCCGACTGAGCTGCTTTAATCTTCTCTTTACGCTCTTTCTCTAATGCCTCTAACTTTGCTATCTGCGCTGGATTTAGAAGTATATACAGTTCTGTTTTATCACGTTCGGCACGCTCTTGATCCTGCTTATTCTGCTCTTTACGCTTAACTTTTTTGCCGTCCTTACTCTTTTTTTCCTCTTCACGTTGCTGCTCGATGGCTTTTCGCTCTTTTAGTTGAAGAGTAAATAGCTCTTGAATCTGTTTTTTCTGCATTTCGTACAAACCTACAATCTTATCTAGATTATTGGTCTGAATACGTGCTATCTCCTCAGGTGTGAGTGGCTCTTTATCTTTATCATCCTCTTCATTTTGAGGTGGCTGCTGCCTCTCCATTCGTTCTCCTGCTCCCTTTCGTTGCTGCTTACCTGTTCCTCCCTGCTGAGCCATCACAACAGTTGTATTCACTAACAGAATAAAAACTAATAAATATTTCACTATACTTACCATAATACTAACATTTTATACATTATATATAACTATGCAAAGGTAGGTATAATTGTTGTAAACTCAAAATATTTTTCAAAAAACTCAAAAAACATTTTGAGTTTCCGAAGTTTTATTCTATATTTGCACCTATAAAACCGTAATTATTCAAACTAATTACAGAAACAGCATAATAATGAACGAGTTAAATAAAAGAGTCATAGATTACGCTCTTGAGGCATTTACCTCAAGGGGTATTAAGGCAGTAACAATGGATAGTATTGCTTCAGCTTTAGGAATCTCTAAGCGCACGCTATACGGCATTTTCTCGTCTAAAGAGGATTTGATAACTGGGGTAATATACGGACTTATCGAGCGGCGTAAGGAGTACGCTCGAGAGCTTATTGCTAGTAAAGTGAATCCTGTTGAGATGTTCTTTAAGATGTCGCCACTAAGTGTCGAACGTAGTAATATTGAGGAGATATTTTTTCACGAAGTAAAGTGTAACTATCCAGCAGTGTTAATGAAGTTTGAGTATATGTGGGAAGATTGGATAGTTGGTACAAGAGCCTTGATGGAAGAGGGGGCAAAACAGGGATACTACTACGAGAATCTAGACTTTGATAAGTTTGTTGATTTTATGTTTAATATCGATATTCAAATAACTTCTCGCCTAGAAATAGACAAAATATTAGAGAGTCATAAATATGGAACAGTGCTATTTATACGAGCAATGGCTACCCCAAAAGGGATAGAGGAGATTAACCGATTATGTAAAGAAAATAATATAATAATAACAAGAGATGAGAAAAATTAATTTAACATTTTTGATATTAATTGCCCTGCTATGTGGTGTTAATATCGAGTTGAGAGCTCAGCAGAGCATCTCTCTCACCCTTGACGAGGCTATCACAATAGCATTAAGTGATAATCCTACTATCAAGGTTGCCGAAGATGAGATCAAAAGAGCCGAGTATTTAGTACGTGAGGGGCAAGCAGCCTTATTCCCTACTATTGAAGCGAGTGGAGGTTACACTCACAACATAGCACTACCAGTAATGTTTTTACCTGAAGGGGCATTGGGTCCTGGCACAGGCGGAGCAATGCAGTTAGGGTTTAGCAATGGTTTAAATGGGGCATTATCAGCATCAATGCCACTATATATGCCCGCTATCTATCGTAATATAGCAATGACTAAAGAGCAGTTAGCAATGAGTGTTGAGAGCGCAAGGGCATCGAAAGTAAATATGGCTAAAGAGGTAAAAAGTGCTTACTATAATGTTCTACTAGCTAAAAAATCGTATGAGGTATTAATCGAAAATAAGCGATTACTTGAGATTAACGTAAAAGATATTCAAGATAAGTACGACCACGAGCTAGCATCGGAGTACGACCTATTAACCGCTAAAGTACAATTACAGAATTTACTTCCAAATATTGACAAAGCCACCTCGGCAGTTAATATAGCTAATTATATGATTAAGGTGCTATTATCGTTACCTACCGACGTAACAATTGAGTATGCTGATTCGCTTGAGGGGTTAAACAATAGCGCACCTAACACACCAACAACAACTAACCTAGGCGGTAATACCGACCTACGTATGATTGATTTTCAACTGTCGCTGTACGAGCACCAATATAAATTATCACGAGCTAATAGGCTACCTCAACTGTTCGCTAGTTTTAATGTATCAACTCAAGCACAGAGTAACGACCTTAAACTAGGCGATTACTCATGGGCACCTAGCTCGCTTGTTACTTTGGGTGTAAAAGTTCCTATCTTCTCGGGATTTAAAAACAAATATGCAGATAA
>CAYJHM010000250.1:0-2497 GCA_964369935.1 uncultured Rikenellaceae bacterium | reverse complement strand
TTGCAAATATCAACGACCTGTTAGCGTTTATCGACGAAAATAAATCCGTTTTCTTGCGTGAAGAGAACTACTCAATAATCAAGGGTGAGGCTTTAGCTTTAAGGGCATATCTCCATTTTGATATGTTACGTCTTTTTGCACCATACACCTTTACGGGTGCTATTGCAGATACCCCATATATCCCTTATGTTGATGAGTATGTACGAACTACAGCTCCTGCTATAACAAACGAAGCATTTATGGAGATGTTGATGAAGGATATTGATGAGGCTATTGAGTTGCTAAAAGTAGACCCTATATATACTGGCGACGATTTAGAAGATACATACTTTGTAAATCGCCATTTTCACATCAACTATTATGCAGCAGTGGGTTTAAAAGCAAGAATGGCTCTATATGCTAACGATAAGACTATGGCTAAGAATGCTGCCGAGGAGATTATCGAGGCGCAGGCTACTAAAGGGCTATTCCCTTGGGTTAAGGCAGAGGATGTTACTAATCCTAACGAAGCTAATCGCGACAGAACGTTTGTTAGCGAGCACCTTTTCTCTTTAAATGTGAGAGATATGGCTCAAAATATCACAAGCTATTTCACATCGCCAGTTACTTACACTCAACTTCCACTGCTTGATCCTGAATTTGGCGGTATAATAACCGACTATCGTGCACAGTTTGTGAATAGTGATGGTTATTCTACAAAATTCAATCAACCAGAGCCTACAAGTATATATAATAGTAACCTTGATCTTCTACGTCGTATGCCGATGTTAAGAATAACTGAGATGTACTATATATTAGCGGAGGTTGATAACGATATGTCGTTGGTTGAGACAGTTCGACTAAACAGAGGTGTTGATGAGGAAATATTACCAACAGTAACAGTTAAAGATGCTCTTATGTCGGAATACACTAAAGAGTTTATTGGAGAGGGACAAAAATTCTATTTCCATAAGCGTCATAACGACTCATCTATCTCAGGTGTTACAAATGTAAAATATGTTCTTCATATGCCTGAAAATGAGATAAATTTTGGAGGTAGACCACGTCCAGAGTAGTTAATAATTAAATAAAATAACGATATGAAAAAAATATTTTTTGTGGCTTTAGCTCTTATTGCTTTTGTTGCTTGCGAAAAAGAGGAGGTGGGCTATTATACTGGTCCAGTATCGTCGAATGTATATGTTTTAGGATATAATAAATCTGCTAACACTTGGTACGAGGATGATTCATTACACTATTCAGACTACAAGGTAGAGGCACGTCTGAGAGTTCGCGTTAGCGGTTTACTTCAAGATCGTGATATGACATTCGGTTTAAACTATTCGGGAGATGTAAGTCCAGCGATATTAGCAGGACTACCTAAGGATATAACAGTTAAGGCAAACACAGTCCTTAAAGACACTGTTATCACTATCATCAAACCCGAAACAGATGAAGATAAGGCAAGGGCTAATGTTCTCCATGTAACAATTACCAATCCAGAGGGTATTGTAGCAGGGCAAGATAATGAAGCAAGCTACTCTTTTGAATAATAATATTAAATAAATAGAATTATGAAACAAATTTTTAGATATTTAGCTATTCTTTCGCTACCTGTTATGGTGATGACAAGTTGCGTTAAGGATAACGGAAACTACGATTATGTTGAGTTACCAGCAATGACTGTATCGAAGTTTGATGTCACGAATAATGGCAACCCAGTATCACTTTTAGAGGATAATCTTCTTGTTGCTACCAAAGGCGACCAAGTGGTAATTAAGCCAACGTTTGACATTGACCCTTCGATAGATCCAGAATTTTATTGGATAATGAACTTAGATTCTCAGCCAAATCCAGAACCGGCTGCCGATACACTTAGCCGTGAGAAGGAGTTAACACTGGATTTGTCGATCACGCCAGCTATTTACAATCTACGTTTAGTTATTAAAGATAAGAAAAATCCTCAATATGCCCAATATATTAAGATACAAACTATTGTTGAAGGTTTCTATGGTTTGATGATACTTCACGAAGGTGTTGATGGCGCAGATATATCAGCCCTTAAGACAGTAGAGATAGATAAATATCAGGCAGAAGGATATAAGCAGGATGATGACCTATACTCTAAAGCTAATGGTGGTGAGAAAGTGCGTAATGCAAATTTCATAACCATAAACAAAGCAAGTGGTTTTAAGAAAACCGTCCCTTACTTCATTTTGGGTGATGATTTTATTTGGCAAACAAATATCGACTTTGAGAACGTAAGTAGAGATACCGAGTCAATGTTTAACACTCTACCATCTAATATCAAACCACAGGCTATGGGAACGTACTACACCTTCGCTTATGCAATAATTGATAATAAGCTTAATGTTTCCGAGGATGGATGGTATGGTACTGGCGGTTTTAAGCAGTATCCAAAAGATGAGTATAAAGGTGAATATACACCGTACGTTGCTGTTAAGCAATCGTTCTCTGGTCATATTGCTTATAACAAAACAATGAAACGCTACGAATC
>CAYJHM010000249.1:0-2529 GCA_964369935.1 uncultured Rikenellaceae bacterium | reverse complement strand
CAGATGACGTGCTTATGGGAAAAGCCTTCTTGAACTAGAGTTTTGCGAATTAGCCGATATAAAAAAGGAGGCGATACAGCCTCCTTTCATTTTCTATAATGAATAAACCTTATTCATTTTATGATAAAACTATCATCCTCCTTTGGAGCCTCAAGTTTCGCTTCACTTAGGCCCTGCAACCTCATTGGCTTTATAATTACCTTCGCTTAAGGTTTTAAAATATCTTTTTGCCTCAGCTGGTTTGTAAATAGCGCCTACTCTACGAGCTAGCTCCTTGCCATCACTGTTGTAAGTAACAGTAGTAGGATAGTGTTTAATACTGTTTTTCTTTGCTAATTTAATACCGTCTCCCTTTTCACAATCTACCTTCATGAAAATGAAACCTTCTTCTAAAAAATCAACGATTTTTTTTGCTCCGTAGACCTCTTGGGTCATCTTTTTACATGGTCCTCACCACGTAGTGTAGAAATCAACAATAATCATCTTGTTGGTCTCTTTTGCTTTTGCTACAGCCTCATCCCAAGTCCCCTCGAACACGTTCATTGTCCCCTTTTGGGTACATGATATCGAGGTTACTAGTATGACACATAAAAGCAGTGATAGTACTTTTCTCATATTGTCATCATGGGCTCTATAGTATTATGCTATAACGAGGATTAAGAACCCATTAAATCGCTCATTACAATAACCTGAGTTAATAATCTACTTAGGTTATCTAAGTTAAACACAAAGATACTAAATAAATTTTAGATATTAAAATATAATTTATTAATTTTCAGTATAAAAGCACAAAAATAATTTCACGCAGTTATCGAAGTTGCTTTCACTGCCCCGACAACGAACAACTTGATACCAATACACTATTTAACTTTTTCGTGTGTTTGCCTTGAACTGCATCTCTATTATTTTGATAATTCATTACTTTTGACTATATTTGTGGCATTGTAGAGATTAATGGATTATGAGAGCAAAAATTTATATACTTTTTACTCTCCTGTTGGTTGTATCGGCAGGTAGAGAAGCAGCGGCACAGAAAAATAAGAGTGCCTTAAAATATATTGACAAGTACACCCATCTAGCGGTGAATAATATGAAGGAGTTTGGCGTGCCTGCTAGTATAACTATGGCACAAGGTATGCTCGAGAGCGGTTTTGGTGAGGGTACACTAGCTCGTAAATCAAACAACCATTTCGGCATAAAATGCAAGAGCCACTGGAACGGTAAAAAGGTATATCACGACGACGACGAAAAGGGGGAGTGCTTTCGTGCATACTCTTCGGTAGAGGATTCATATATTGATCACGGGGTATTTCTTAGCGAATCACCTCGTTATGCTTCACTATTCGAATTAGCAAAGGATGATTATAAAGGGTGGGCTAAAGGATTAAAAAAGGCTGGATATGCTACCAACCCTAAATATGCCGAGAGCCTAATAAGGGTTATCGAACTATACGAACTTAGCAAACTAGACAAAATTAACCCTCGTAAGCTGCGCCGCGAGCAGAGAGCAAAAGAGAGAGCCTTAAAGATTGCCGAAGAGGCTGAACTGCTACCTGTTATCGAGCGTTCGGTATCTACCGAGCCTATATATGTGATGAATGGGTTAAGGGTATATGCTAAAGGGCGCAACAGATTTATATATGCTCATAGTGGCTATACAGTTGATATGATATCTCAGAGGCTAAATATGTCTAAAAGCAAACTTGCTAGGTATAACGATGGTAAGCGCAGTTTCAGTGAAGGTGAACTTATCTATATAGCAAAAAAGAGAGATTAGGCTATGTCAAAAAAAGTGGTTATAGGATTATCAGGGGGCGTTGATTCGTCAGTTGCAGCATATATACTACAACAGCAAGGGTACGAGGTGATAGGTCTATTTATGCGTAACTGGCACGAAACGATTGGGTCGCTCACGGGCGAATGTTCGTGGGAAGATGATCTATTTTTCGCCGATATGGTGGCTAGAAAGTTAGATATACCGTTTCACCAAATCGATTTAAGTAGTGAGTATCGCCAAAGGGTTGTTGAGTATATGTTCCGCGAGTATGAGTTAGGGCGAACACCTAACCCCGATGTGTTATGCAATAGCGAGATAAAGTTTGATGCTTTTCTAAAGGCTGCACTCGAGCTAGGTGGTGATTATGTTGCTACGGGGCACTATTGCCGCCGTACCGAACGAGAGGTAGATGGTAAAATGGAGTATCAGCTACTTGCGGGAGTAGATGGCAATAAAGATCAAAGTTATTTTCTTTGTCAATTAACACAAGAACAGTTATCTCGTTCACTCTTCCCAATTGGCGATATCGAGAAACCTGAGGTGCGTCGTATAGCTGCCGAATTGGGTTTAGCCACTGCTAAGCGTAAAGACTCGCAAGGTATCTGCTTTGTTGGTAAAGTTGATTTACCAATCTTTTTACAGCAGAAATTAAAGGCTAAAGAGGGCGATATTATAGAGATAGATAGCTCGTGGGAGGGGTACAGCACGATTATAGATGCCACACCAGAGCAAGAGTTATCACCCAACGAGTT
>CAYJHM010000248.1:0-2531 GCA_964369935.1 uncultured Rikenellaceae bacterium | reverse complement strand
TTAACAATTTGCAATGGCAATAGCGGCAATTGCCTCGATTATTACGGGTACTCTTAGAGCTATGCAACTATCGTGTCTGCCACCAATCTCTAGTGGTTCGATGCTCCCTTTGGCAAAATTATAGCTTTTTTGACCCTGCGAGATACTTGAAGTAGGCTTAATGGCTACCCTGAAAACAATAGGGTTACCATTGGATAATCCTCCGTTTATCCCTCCAGCACCATTTGTAGCGGTAGTGCCGTTACTATCAATAATACAATCATTATGTTGCGAACCCAACATGCTAGCTGCACCGAACCCATCACCGAACTCTACCCCTCTAGTTGCAGGAATAGAGAATACTAAATGTGCTATCTTAGACTCTAACGATTCGAAAAATGGCGAGCCTAAACCAATTGGCACACCCTCGCATACACACTCAATCTGCCCACCTACCGAATCTCCGCTATCTAATGCACGATTAATTATCGAACTCCAATTAGTGGGCATACCATCATTATCAAACTCGCTGGTAGCCCTCTCGCCTCCAATTTCGATAAATTTAGCCTTAATTGATATATCCCCTAACATTCGTTTTGCCACTACCCCAGCTGCAACCAAGCAGAGAGTTAATCGACCTGAGAAATGCCCACCCCCTCGTATATCATTATACGAACAAAACTTATAATCGGCAACAAAATCAGCATGGCCAGGGCGAGGAGTATCTCTAAAAGCTTGATAATCGTTTGAGCGACTATTATTATTTCGGAAGATAATAGTCATAGGAGCACCAGTAGTATAGCCATTATATAAGCCCGACACAATCTCGGGTGTATCAGACTCGATTCGTGAAGTAGTTCCTTTTGCTCCACTTCTACGCCTATTAATATCCAACATAAAATCGTCAATTGATAGTGCAATACCTGCCGATACACCATCTATAATAACTCCTATTATCTCTCCGTGTGACTCTCCAAATATCGAAAGTCTTAATTTATCTCCGTAACTATTCATAATCCAAAACCATTGTTTATTCTATAATAAATTTATCTAAAAAGGATGGAAAAGATTTATCTATACATTTTATATTATCTAGAGCCACCACACCATCAGTAAAGAGCGAGGCTACTATTAAGCTAATAGCTATTCGGTGATCGTTGTAACTGCTGCAATTCCCCCCCTTAAGAGAGGATTCTGTAACCTCTAAAACATCATCTCTAACATCAATACTACCACCAAGTAGCTTAAATTGATTATATATACTCTCTAACCTATTACTCTCTTTGTTTAGTAACCGCCTGACTCCTTGTAATTTACTTGTGCCACGACAGTTTAAGGCAAGAACCACCAATATAGGAAAAAGGTCTGGCGAGTGGGTTAAATCAACCTCAAATTTCTTTAGTGCCCCCGCTTTAGAGATAGATATATCAGCAACAGAATCGCAGCTATTACTGTTATAATGTAGCTCTACTGTTGCACCGCAAGCAGAGAGCACATCAAGCACCCTTTTATCTGCTTGTAACGAGTTAATGGGCATATTTTCTAGAGTTACCCCTTCGCCTATTGCGCCAGCAACCAAAAAAGGTGCTGCCGAGCTCCAATCGGCCTCTAAGAATAGATTTGTTGCCTTGTAATTCTGCCTCCCTTTTATCGAATAAATAATATGCTCGTCACTTCTCTCAACACAATCGATAACAACACCAAATTGCTTAATCACGCTAATTGTAAGATCTATATAGGGTGTACTTGTTGGGTTATTAATCTTTAATCTACTATCATAAGATAAGAGTGGTAAAGTCATTAAAAATCCCGAGACAATCTGCGAACTTTCGCTTCCCGAAAACTCTATATCTCGGCTTGTGAACCCACCCTCTACAATAAGAGGCAGGCAATTATCATTCCCACTAATCGGCACACAATGTACACCAGCTTTTGTCATAGCATCAATCGATTCGCTTAAATTCCGTTCTAATATCGACCCTTCACCTCTTATCTCAATAGCACGCTTGGCAGCTACGTTGAGATATCCACACATAGGTAGAATAAGCCGAGTAAGCAACCCACTCTCTCCTACGTTTACCGAACTGATACTACGCAAATCATCAGACGACAACCCCTCAATCACAAGAGTTGAACCTTCAACTGTTACACAACAACCTAAACTTCTCACTAGTTCGATTGCTTTGTCGATATCGTTGCATCTTTCATAGTTCTCTAACCTACTAGTGCCACAAGCGAGGGCTGCAGATAAAATTGCCCTCTGTGCTACGCTCTTCGAGCAGGGAATAGATATCCGTTTGTTTACCAATAAATCCCCATCAAACCGATAAGGATAATTATCCTCCGACAATAGTCGCTCCATCTGCTCTTTGGTGTATTGCCCTGAAGCTGTTATAGAGTATCTATCAGCTGCCACATAGGTGAATGGTGCACCTAAATCGAGAGACAGTTTTCTAGTAAACCGCCCCACAACACCCATAGCAAATGCTATTAATGTGCCGTTGCTGATTGTATTATTATATAACGATAACACCGTAGCAGCATCTTGAATA
>CAYJHM010000247.1:1523-2553 GCA_964369935.1 uncultured Rikenellaceae bacterium | reverse complement strand
ATATGCTGACAAATATTGATAATGCTTTTTCCGAAGAGCTTTTAACGCTGATTGTCATAAAAGAAAAACCCGATATTGAAGCTTATAAAAAAGTAAAGATTTACTTAAACAGCGGGTTACACACTAGCACATAGCAATAAATTTGATATAATTGTCGAGTATTTTCTAACAAATAAAATTTATAACCTATATACGTCAAAGAAACACTATTCGCCTTTGAGCAAAATTTGTTAGGAGTTTGATAAAACAGAGAACTCATACCGTTTTCGGTATTAGTTCTCTGTTATAATAACCTCAAGACAAGATGAAATCAAATATTTCTGTGTCCTTGAGAACATTGAAACATAAACACATACTTCGTCTGCAGTGCTACGCACATAAAATTACATAAGTAATTTTGTTTATATTATAATATAGAAAAAATAGGTGATATATCATGGCAAACGCAAAAGTTAAGCTGGTGCGTATTTGGGAAATTTTACAAGATACTGATGAAGAACACCCATTAACTGCACCACAAATCGGTGAAAAATTAAAGAACTATGGAATAGCAGCAGAGCGCAAATCAATATGCAGAGATATAAATATCCTAATAGATTACTTAGGTTATGATATTATTTCTCCAAAACACGGAGAGCGTCATGGTTACTATGTGGCAAGCCGAGATTTTGAAAATTGTGAACTTAAAATACTCTTAGATGCTGTGTGTAGTTCAAAGTTTCTTACCAAAGATAGTACTGATAAACTAACTAAAAAAATATTAGGTCTTGCAAGTGGAGAAAATGCAAAACTTCTTAAAACTACATTTCCTATCAAAAGTGAATTAAAAAGCAGAAATGTATCCCCTTAATTGAATATCGAAGAAGTGCTAAGAGCGATAAAATATAATAAGCAGATAAAATTTCAATATAGTTATACCGACACCGATATGAAAAATAAGCTACGTAGAGATGGACTTTATTATATCGTCAACCCTTATGCCATTATTTGGCAAAACGAACAGTATTACCTTATTGGTAATTATGATAAA
>CAYJHM010000247.1:0-1513 GCA_964369935.1 uncultured Rikenellaceae bacterium | reverse complement strand
ATCGTCTTGATAGAATGATACGCTTAGATACCACTGGAAATGTAAGTAAATCTGCTACTGACATCTTAGGACCAAATGCAGATATTCGCATTAAGGAATATGTTAAGACTTCTCTCTATCATTATGGTGGTGATAAAATAAGGCTTGAACTTTTTGTAAAAAGTTATATGGTTGATGATTTAATCGATAGATTCGGGACTGAGCTTACATTCAAGGAACAGAAAGATGGATACCTTGTAAGAGTAGATGTTATGGATAGTAATGGGCTTTATTATTGGTTACTACAATATGAAAATCACATTAAGGTAATATCCCCAACATCAGTTAAGGATAAATTGCTTGAAAAAGTCAATGGAATTTTAGAGTTATATAAAAAGGAGTGATTTTATTATGAAAGAAAATAATATTATTAAGTTAAATGAAAACGCTAGCAGCTTTCTACAAAATGCTTGTGATAACAAGTTTTTACGTAGTGCAGCAGTAATAGGCATAGGAGATAGTGCCAATAAAATTGTAGGCGCTATGTCAAGTAAAGCTGAGAATAATATAAAACTTCAGTGGTATGATGGCATTGGTGTTTCTCAGGGCGATTATATAGTACGGTCGTACCATTTGCTTAATTCTACTGAAAACAATTTTGAAACAATCGAACGTTTTGCAGATATAGCATATATTGTTTCTGATATCAAAGATGAAGTACAATATAATTTTGTTTGTGAAATAGCGAAGAATATGAAACTTCAAGATATCTATACCATAGTAATAACTATAAAGTCTGATGGTGCGTTTAACTCTACTCTGCATACAAATAAACTACTAGAATCTGCAGATTTACTATTTTTAGATTATGATGCTTTTAAGATACCAGATTTAATAAAATACACTTTGTTATTACATTCAACATTTTTCCTTGAATTTGAAGAGCTCAAAGCTGATTTCAAAAACAAAGGCTTAGTATATTTCGATAAAATCAAACTATCTAAAGAAGATAGAGTAAAAGAAGCCATTGAGTTTATATCTAGTTTAAATATCCAACTTATTCCGTCTGACTTAGATATATATGAATATGAAATAGATGAAGATGAATATAAAGGTGAATATTGTGATTATTATGATATAAAAAAAGGTACATATATAAAACTCGGAGATAGAGAAGAGCTTGCAAAGTATTTCGCTGGATATATAAATATTATAATACCACCTGGCCATTATTCACCCACACTCGGTTTATCCGATTTTTTGAAGTATTGCTACGAGTTCCCCATCCATCTGGTTATTACGTTTGACACTAAACTTGCATCCGAGGAAATGCATTTAAGTGTTTTTTTAGACGTTAGTAAGATTAACATTGCTAATATTGGAGATACAGAATAATATGATTACACTTCATTCATCATCTACTATGTCTTACAATATTTTCGGGACTAGGCAGATCGATTTTTGTAGTACGGTATTCAATAAAAATTTTGAGCGGCAATTCAATCCTCATAAATTGCTCCAAGACCTGCAAACT
>CAYJHM010000246.1:0-2553 GCA_964369935.1 uncultured Rikenellaceae bacterium | reverse complement strand
AATCATTATCCAAAAAGCAATGTATAGTTCGTTGAGTTTTTAGAAAACCTTCTGCTTTTCTCAAATTGTTTACTGAGTTGAGTACACACATATTGACAACTGGCGTAACTACGTTTTTTATACTCAGATATGAGAGCATATTTATAAAACCCTCAAATAGCAGTGTGTCGTCTTTTGTGCCTTTGATGATTGTTGGAACTTTGGGAACGCAGCTCCCTTGAAAATATTCGTTGCGTAGCTCCCAACCACCATCATTATTTGTGAACCCAATAGCGTAGTAGTTCTTGCCATTATTGGAATAATGTACCTCTTTACAGTAGTGCTTTGCTATTTCTAAATTTACACCTCTACCACTTAGATAATTTAGTAAATGATGGTTTTGCAATGGCTCAACACGTTCTATTTTCATTGGCGATGCAGTTAGCTCTGTATTATAATGTCTCGTTATAATTGGGAGCTGTTCCGCTGTCTCCAACTTGGCAAACACTTCGCCAATGGTGCAATTCTCCAACTTTGCGACAAGGTCGATAATAGACCCACCCTCGCCTATGCCGAAGTCGTACCAAAGGTTACTATTATAATCTACTTTGAAACTTGGTGTGCGTTCCTCTCTTAATGGAGATAGATACATCCCATAACTGCCACGCTCAAAGCTTGGCATTACTCCCTGCTCTGCAAGGAAATTTTTAATGGAAATATTTTTTATGTTTTTCATTCTTTTTTACTTTTTATCTTACTACATACTACGCCCATCCAATGGAATGAAAAATAGATAGTTATATGTCGTAAGATGGTTAATTAAATATTACTACGGTAGTAAGGTAGTAGGTATGTAGTATGATTATTTTTTGCGACACTACTACACGCTAACTATTTTTATTTCACTGTTTTATATCTTTATTGTAGTAATGTAGTAACTCTACATATCAAAAGATGCAAAAGGGTTAGGCATAATCTTTTTTATAACCCAACCATAAACAGGATTACCACCTACTCGTTTAGATTTTTTAACAAACCCTGCCTTGCGGAGAGCTTCGCCAACACGTTTTTCAGATAACCTTAACTGCGTATGGACTGCCATATGGTTCATTATCTGCGTTGTGGTCATAAAATTGTCATTGTCGTTGATTGGTTTCTCAAATCCTTGTAATAACATCTCATATTCAATAGTTTGCACGTGAAATACGGCACTCTGCTTGTGAAGCTCAATAATTTCATCATCATTAAACCAATAGCGATAGCCCTTTTCATACAGATACACCACCTCTGAATATACATCATCCATATTGATATTCTTTGCACTATCTATATCAATAGACACCACCTCAAAGGGAAGAAAACGTCTTGAACCTGTCGGGTCGGTCAAAAAATCATTACCGTTTACCGATGCCATAAAACTCGCCAAATGGGGATAATCCTCGATATAAATATCATAGGGACGACGATACTTTACTGCTGGAGTAGTGATAAGATTTTTTAGTTCGTTTTCATCTCGCTTATTCAGTGCCTTTAATTGGTCATCAATATTGATAAACAGACACTCCGCAATAAGAGTTAGAACATCTTTATTTTGTGGATCTATCTTACCTGTGAAAAGATAATTTTTAAGCGTTTCGGGGCAAAGATGGTCTAACCATGTTGTTTTAAATTTGCCCTGCTCTCCTGTTAGAACCAGACACACGTGATTTTGACAACCTCTATCATTCATAGCATTTGCCACCACACCCATAAGCCACTTTGTAAGGTACTCAACCCAATGTGTAGGGTTTTGCACCTTAACAGTAGATGCAAGATTTTCGATATTGGTAGTTGAATTTAGCTTTGGTAACCCTCGAAAATATTCGTGTACTGGGTTTACGTGCGGAGCAAAATCACTTTCTAATATGGTGCGAATATTATCAGCAGAGGTGATAATACCTAAAGAGCTATCCAACTCCCTACGAATAGAGTTTAGATTGAATTTCGTTACAGGTCGGAACGTCTTTCCTTTCTTCGTTTGCCATTCAGTACGGCTCTTGATAGTATTGAATCTAAAAGTATAACGTTCCCTTAAAAACTCCTCTATACGCTCGTTCTTGGACTGCTTACCGTTTGTCGTCTCTTTATTTTCCATCTTCCCCTAAGATTTTACGAACATCCGACTGACGATAACGCACCTTACTACCCACCTTAACAGTTTTCAGATAGCCACGCTTGTTCCAATGCCATAACGTAGTGTCGCATACATTAAACATTGCCTTTACTTCATCTTTTGTGAGGTACTTTTCATTGCGTGCCTTTGCTTCGGCTTGTGATAGCTCCGACTTGGCACGATTGATTAATTCATTTGAAAAAAGAAGTAAATCTGCTCCGCTCACCTCTAATTTCAAATTCGCTCCTCCATCTTGGAGAATTTGCATTAGTTTTTCCATATAGTTCTTTGTATACCTACTCGGTTTAGACCTTTTTCGCGTAGGTATTTAAACAAAAAAAGCCACCACTCCGATATGGAATGATGGTGCAAAGATACAATGTAAATCAACTGATATTCAACTATTTACGGTTGTATAAAGT
>CAYJHM010000245.1:0-2556 GCA_964369935.1 uncultured Rikenellaceae bacterium | reverse complement strand
TACACTAAGTACGTCGAGGATTGCGAGTAAGAGAATGTGCCGCAGATGACGTGCTTACGGGAAAAGCCTTCATCCCACTTATATTTCAGACTACTACTTCACTTTCGAGCAAAACACAAAGAGCGAACTCTTATGAGTTCGCTCTTTGTATTTTGCTTATATAAGCAAATACTACTTCTTATCTGCAAAGAAATTCTTAACTTCGTCGTTCAATACAATCTCTGTCTTGAATGTGTAAGCACCAGTTTTTTCAGACTTAACCATCTTGATACACTTTGTGTAAGCCTTACCACCGCTTGTTTTAAGTGTTGCAACTACCTTTTTTGCCATAGCTCAAATTATTTTATCTCTCTGTGAAGTGTTACCTTCTTAAGGATAGGGTTATACTTCTTTCTCTCCATTCTGTCTGGAGTGTTTTTCTTGTTTTTTGTGGTGATATACCTTGATGTTCCTGGCATACCGCTCTCTTTGTGCTCGGTGCACTCCAAGATTACCTGTACTCTGTTACCTTTTTTAGCCATTGTTCTTAGTAAATTTTAACTCCTTCTGCTTTTCTAAGTGTAGCAGCAAGACCATTTTTGTTAATAATACGGATAGCGTGAGCCGACACTTTAAGTGTTACCCATCTGCCTTCCTCCTCTAGAAAGAACCTCTTAGTTCTTAGGTTCGGACTAAACTTCCTCTTAGTCTTAGCGTTAGAGTGAGAAACCTTGTTCCCATTCTGCGCCCTCTTACCTGTGATTTGACAAACTCTCATTTAAAATAATTTTAATTAAGTTAAGTAACCGAACAATCATAGCCCAATTACAGACCGCAAAGTTAATAATTATTTTGCTAATAAACAAATATAATGTACCCTTTTTTATTTGAGCAATACTAGCATTGTAGCAAGAGCACTGTCTAGGTTCTTAGATTACCATAGCTTTATAGTAGTTTGAGAGAGCTATCCGATAATTATAACAAGCTAAAATATAACCATTTACTGCTGTAAGCCACTGTACTTGAGACTGCATTAAATCTATAATAGATATTTGACCTTCGTTATAGCTGTAACTACTTAACTCTAACGACTCTTGTGCACTATCAAGATTAACCTTAGCAACCTCTAGCTGCTTAATATTCGAGGTTACTCCGTTAAGTGTGGTTGCCATCTCTTGTCGAATCATATCACGAACCTCTTCTGTCTGATACTCATTTTGACGTATCTGCGAGCGATTTTGTGCTAGCTTATGCACCTTCGAACCGCCTGCAAATAGTGGCACTTTAAGCTGAGCGAAAACTGCCCCGTTAAGTTGCAGATTATCATCGAAATTAATTGTCTGAGTCTGATAATTACCTGTCACACCCACAACAAATTGAGGAAGGTAATTACTTCTAATTACTCGTTGTTGCTGCTGTAACTGCTCGGTGAGCCCCATTGTAACCTTATAATCGGGGCGGCGCAACAACACCTCCTCTAACGAGTAGGCTAAAGGGGTGACTATATTATCAATATAAATATCCTCAACAAGAGTAACATCCTGCAAATGATTAATGCCCATTAAGATATTAAACATAATTATAGCATCTACCCTCTTACCCTCTATTTCGGTATAGTTACCTTGAGCCTCAGCAAGCCGAGTTTGAATTAATAGCAGGTCGTTTTTCGAAATTAGTCCACTTTTATACCTCTCATCAACAAGCGAATAGGTCTCTTTAAGGATAGATAGATAACGTTCTGCCACATCGTAGTACGCATCAATTGCAGCAACACCCCAATAAGCACGCTCGGCACCATACCCCACCTCGAGTGAAGTCATCTCGGCAGAGTAACCTGCCACCTTAATAGCGCTCTCGGCAACTTTCATACTCTTACGTAGCTGCCCCCCTTTATATATACTCTGAGCAAGAGTAACGCCTGCACCGTAGTTATAGTGGCTAAGTTTAAAGTTAAAAGTCGATACTTCGAACTCTACCCTATCAATCAGATAGTTAAAATCTACTGATGCCGACAGTTGTGGATATATACCACTTTTTACACTACTTAGAGCCGAGCGTGCCTCGTTTGTTGCCTCGTTAGCCTCTTTTAGCTGATAACTATACTCAACCACACGTTGGCGGTAATCATCAAGCGACAACCTCAATGAGTCTTGATTTTGAGCCTCCACTATAATAGGAAGCACAACTAAAACAATAAGAAATATTACTCTATTCATCGCTACTATTTTTTATACGGTAAATAAGCGAGTAGACCACTGGCAGAACAACAATTGTTAGTAATGTTGCCGCCAAAAGACCACCCATTATTGTTGCTGCCATCCCCCCAAACATAGCATCGCCTAGTAGAGGCACCATACCTAGTATTGTTGTGCCTGATGCCATTGCAACGGGTACAACACGAGATTTTGTAGCATTAATAACCGCCTGTCTATGACTATTCCCTGCTCGTTGCTGTATTGCTATCTCATCAATCATAACAATACTATTCTTAATATTCATACCAACCAAACCGAGCAGCCCCAGTAGGCAAAAGAAATCGAACATTTTACCCAAAAAGAAAAGACCTAACACAACACC
>CAYJHM010000244.1:0-2568 GCA_964369935.1 uncultured Rikenellaceae bacterium | reverse complement strand
GCTTTTACAATAACGCACTGAAACTGAACTACACTAAAAAAAGTCTGTTTGTAATGGTTTATTGTCCTGGTTATAAATTATTTAAACTATTTCTTATCCAAAACTCAGGTTAATATTCAAAATTTCCGACAAATAATTTTGTATTTCAAACAGAATTAATTAACTTTGCAGCAAATATTCAGTATTTAAACAGATATTGAATATAAAACTCAAACATGTAGGTGTCTAAATTTTTATATAGCTACCTGATAATTAATCTGTTGTAATTAAATTATTTATGCGAAAAGTAATAGTGATTTTAATTGTATGCCTATGTTTTGTAGGTTGTAAAGACGAATTAAATAACCATATAAGTAAGGGGTTTTCTCTTTATGCTTCAATGGGAGGTACTCGTGTGAATTTAGAAGATGAATACTCTAATGGCATATCTGTTACTTGGAAGGGAGGAGACTCGCCCGACGAAATTACAATTTTCAACGCAGAATCAGGCGTGAAGGTAGGGAATTTGATATTTAGGGGTGAGGATGGCTCAAATAGTGGGGAGTTTTCCAATCCTAATATAACACTAGAAGATGGTAATTATATTGCTGTCTATCCAGCTGTTGATGATAGTGTCAATAATTATAATCAGCGTAATATTTCGAAAATACATACCGAAAATCAGAGTACTACTGTTGGTTTTGCGGGTCTAGAAAACGCAATACTTATGAGTGGGGAATTTAGTGTTACCTCGCAAGTGGCGTCGGGAATATTATTTGCTCATCAATTGGCAATTGCAACAATTAATTTTACACTCGATAGCGCACCAGTGAGTTTGATGTTCTACGAAAGTAATATGCCCGACCACAAATACGAAGTAAGGTATAACGATTTGGTTGCAGTAGAAAATCAATTATACACTACTCATATAGCCATATATCCTAATAGTGGCACGCGCGAGCTGCGTTTTCATATCACAGATAATAGCGGAATAGTTCACTATTTTAATGTTACAACAAGCGTAGAGTATAAAAAAGGGTGGCGTTATAATATGCCCCTAAATGATAATACCTTACAACAAACAACTTTGATATATAACGCTCAAGATTTAGAGAAGATATCATCAAATTTAGGTGGTCACTTTACATTAATGAACGATATAGTTTTAGATGGAAACTGGACACCGATAGGAGGTTCTATTGGTTCAGAGTTCACAGGCCACTTTGATGGTAATGGTTACTCTATACACAACTTAAAGGTCAGTAATGGCGATTGCCAAGGGTTATTCGGTTACACTAAAGATGCACGAATTGAGAACATAACTTTGCATAACCCCAATCTATCGGCTGGTGCTAAAGCAGGAGGTGTGGTTGGCTCGGCAACAAATTGTATATTATCTAATTGTCATACATTAGGCGGTGAGATATCTGGTAATGGTTCTGTTGGTGGATTGATAGGCGAAGTAAGCGAAAAATCTACTATATCCGAGTGTAGTAATAGTGCTACTATCAGATGTGGAAACACGCTAGAGTCAATAGTCAATTTAGGGGGAATAGTTGGATATTGTAACGATTCGAATATTGATAAGTGTTATAATAATGCCGAGTTGAAAATATTAGATGAACTTGCAAGTGATGTTACATTTAACATAGGCGGAGTGTGTGGGGGCTTAGTAGGAGCATCAAAATTATCTACAACCTATAATATAGGCTCTATTTCTGCTAATACTACAAATCAATCTAAAATTCAAATTGGTGGCTTGTGTGGAGTTACAAATAATGCTACCATTATTACCTCGTATAATCTAGGTGATGTGTCGTCGGATAATACTGGTGTTACAATAAGTGGAATTGCTGGAATTTGTAATAATTCGGATGATAAAATAACTGCGTGCTTTAATGGAGGGAGACTAGTTGCCCCAAACAGTTCGAAAATTTTCTCAATCTCTTCAGGTGGAACATTAGCGGGGTGTTATTTTATTTCGGAACTACCAAATCAAGGAGTACTTGTTGAGCAGGGTAGTGCCGTAGTCTCTTTTACTCATAGTGAAGTTGCTTTGATGAATGCCCTTGCATCTAATAGCCCCTACACCCTTGAAATGGGGTATTACCCATCCCTTCTGGGTGAGAGGTTAACAATAAACGATGTTATTTGCATAAGCTCAGCGGCACAATTAGCTGAAATAGCCGTAAATATCGATAATTCTCTTAATAAAGATTATGTGCTGGTTAACGATATTGATCTTTCAAATTTTGATAATTGGGTTCCAATAGGAAATTCGGATCAGCCATTCACTGGAACATTCGATGGGCAAGGGCACACTATTAGCGGATTATCCATAACAACTTCAACCAATAATAGGGGGTATGGTTTGTTTGGTTGTACTATGGGTACGGCAAGCGATAACTGTATAATTAAGAATATAGTAGTAAACGAACCACAAATTAAAACTACTCATACCGACGTTGCTGCATTGATTGGAAGCGCAAGTAACTACTCGAGAATTGAAAATTGCTCTGTCGTAGGTGGACGTATCGAAGGAGCAGGGCGAATTGCTAGTATAGTGGGGGATATGAGCAGTAACTCTTC
>CAYJHM010000243.1:1419-2595 GCA_964369935.1 uncultured Rikenellaceae bacterium | reverse complement strand
CTTATATGGATAATAGAAAATATCTGCCATCGAAATAATCAGAGCTACACCATTAAATAGTAAATAGGTAGGTACTAATACTTTTTTTTGCCAAAATGGTTTATCAACAAAATCGAATGGTAACAATGAAAGTGCAATAAATAGCAGGTTAGTATAGAATACCGAGGCTGAATCGAATATAAAAGAGCCCCATATTATTGAAGGTAACTCGCCCCATATTATAGGGTCAATCAATGGGTTATTTATAAGTAAAAAGAGTACACGAGAGAACCCTAACACTACAAATATTAGTGCTAGACGAACCAAAAGTGCTACTACTCTACCCTTTAACTCCACCTGAAAATACCCCCTCAGCTGCATACCCTACTTTTTTAATGGCGAATTTGGCTCTTTAGCCATAGCGTTAAAAAATAACTTATCTAATAGCGATGGCGAGAACTTTTTGATAATTGTTGCTGCTCTACCATTAAAATCCATTGTTATTGAACGTTTACGCCTTTTTATTCCTTTTAATACCCTCTTAGCAACCTCCTCTGGAGTCATCATTTTACCCTCTTCACGTGGAGTTTCGCCTTGATTATCGCCTTTTGCATTAAGAGCAGTAAATCGAACATTAGTTGCAACAAAACCAGGCGAGGCAACCATCACGTGCACACCCTTTTTCATATTCTCTATTCTGATGGTATCTAAAAAGCCTACCATTGCATACTTAGATGCCGAATAACCTGTCCTAGCAGGTAAACCGTGAATCCCCGCTACCGAAGAGATACCAACTATCGAACCTTTTGATTGTTGTATATATGGTAAAGCATACTTAACACAATTAACACTACCCCAAAAATTAACATCCATCAGTTTATGTAGTACCGACAACTCTAAATCATCGAACAGGGCACGCATAGATAATCCTGCGTTACAGATTAATATATCTATACCACCAAATTTATCTACTGTACTATCAATCATCTTTTTACAATCAGCCTCAATTGAAACATCGCAAGATAGATAGTGAACATCCCCTTTATTTAATTTTATATTATCGGCTATCTCTTGCAACTTTTCAACATTTCTAGCAGACAAAGAAACTTTTGCTCCTAATTTGGCGTAGTAGTAGGCCATAGCCTCGCCAATACCCGAGGAAGCGCCTGTTATAACAACCACTTTATTAATTAAATA
>CAYJHM010000243.1:0-1409 GCA_964369935.1 uncultured Rikenellaceae bacterium | reverse complement strand
TTTTGTTAAAATGCAAAGGTACTATTTTTTTTATAAATTTCCAATTAGTAATTTTTCTATTGCTCTATTACCTAATTCACCTACATCAATCGAAAAGTTATTTACAAACATTTTTATATGGCTGTCAATAACACTATCAGATAACTCTTGAGCATATTTTTTAATATAACCACGCGAAGACATTGGATTAGTTAAGGCATATTGTACACTATCGGCAATTACACTATTTATTAACTCAATTTGTGTTTTATCAAACGAATTTCTAGCAACTATCGCACCTAACGGAACAGGTAGAGCATATCTACTCTCCCACTCTTTCCCTAAATCAATTAATAACTCTAAACCCCTATCTTGATAAGTAAAACGCTCTTCGTGAATCAGCACTCCACAATCAACTTCACCCTTTTGAACAGCCTCGGCAATATCCGAAAATATATAGTATTTATAGTTGTTAATGTCGCTATATAACCTCTTTGTTAATAGTGCTGCTGTGGTATGTTCGCCTGGAAGAGCCACAACCATTTCGTTAAAAGGTTTAGCTTTAAAACCCTTTTTTGTAACTATTAACGGCGCATTACCATAACCAATAGCCGAACCCGACCTTAGTAGAGTATATTTATCGCTAATTAATGGATATATAGCATAACTTATTTTTGTTATATCAGCCTCGCTAATTAGTGATTTTTGATTTAACTGCTCAATATCTAGCAGCTCTACATCAAACTCTATCCCCCTACAATCAATTTTACCATTCACTAAAGCATCAAACATAAAGGTATCGTTCGGGCAGGTCGAAAATTTTAAATTATATTGTTTCATTACATAAGTAGTTTATTAATATGTTTAACGACTGATGGAGATTATTAATTGCCTTATCTACCTGCCATAAGCTATAAGGAGCACCCACTAAATTAGATATTGAACGTAGTTGATAAAACTCTACCCCCTCATTTATACAAACTTTAAAGAGCGAAACACCCTCCATCGACTCAATATCTACTCCACTACTATCAATAAAAGGCGACATAGCACAATTAACACTATTACCCACACCCCAATTAAAGGGTAAATTACTATCGGTGTGGGGCGATAAAATAGAACAATTATCGTTATAAAGATGCGATAAAAGAGATAAATGTTTAAATTGACCTCCCGAATAGACACCTAAATCTGCATCTCGCTCCTCTTTTACTAGGATAGTATCGCCAATAGTATAGTTAGAGTGAGGATAATAACCAGCTATTCCTGCTAAAATTACTATTTTAGGCGAATAATTATTTATAGCATCTTTTATTGACAAAGCTGAATTAAGAAGCCCTACCCCACAAATAAGAGTTTCACATTTATTATGTTTAAATACACCCTCCTCCTTTTCTGTTGGAAAAATTACTAATATAGACATCAATTTA
>CAYJHM010000242.1:0-2615 GCA_964369935.1 uncultured Rikenellaceae bacterium | reverse complement strand
AGTTGACGACGTGAAAAAATGATCTGATTTTTTGACCTAAAAAACAACCATTTAACACAAAAAATCGGAAAAATTAGATGAAAAATGAAAATCTCATCCGATGTTTTCCGATTTTTATTAGGTTATGCGAATCGCCCCATTTAGAGAATCTCCCTATGGGAAAGGCCTTCTCGAACTAGAGTTTTGCGAATTATACCCCTCTAGTTTCCCATTTCGGAGATATATTTAATTCTTACAAGCCTCACTTCCTCTTCGGTGTAGTCGCCACCTAGAACACTCATTGCACTCTCAAGGTTGTCGCTAGTGGCCTCTTCGTGGAAATATTCGTACACCTCTTCTATCTTATCTTCATCTACAACTTCGTTTAGGTAGTAGTTAATATTTAGTTTGGTGCCTGAATTTATAATAGCCTCTATCTCGGTGAGTAGCTCGTCGAATATAAGCCCTCTACCTTCGGCAATATCCTGAAGATCCATCTTACGGTCGATATTTTTAATAATATGTACCTTATTTTGGCTCTTGTTAGCTACGCTCTTAACCACTATATCACGAGGTCTATCTATCTCGTTCTCCTCAACATACCTAGCAATAAGCTCGATGAATGGTTTTGCAAATTTATTGGCCTTACCAACCCCAACACCCGTAATATTACTCATTTCGTTAACTGTTATAGGGTACTGAGTTGCCATATCTTCAAGCGAAGGCTCTTGAAAGATAACAAACGGAGGAAGTGAACGTTTTTTAGCCTCGGAACGAAGTAAATCTTTTAGCATAGCTAATAGGGTAGTATCGGCTGCCCCACCTCCCGAGCGAGGAATGTGCGAATCACTATCATAATCAGCAGGATATTCGTTATCTTTACTTAACATCAGCGATTTAGGGTTTTGAATATACTCTAACCCCTTTTCTGTGATAGATAACACGCCAAAATTTTCGATGCTTTTATATATATAACTCTCCAGTATGGCATTACGTATAACCATACTCCAAAATTTGTCATCTTTACTCTTGCCCGACCCGAACGCCTCTAGCTCATCGTGCTTGTATGCTTTTGTTGAAGGGTTTACTCGCCCTAATAGCACATTTACTAAATGCTCTATTTTAAATCGTGGACCTATAATGTTTAGGGTACTAAGTGCTTGTTTAACAAACTCTTTAGCTTCGAATAATTCTTTTGGGTTGATACAGTTATCGCACGACCCGCAATAGTCGCTCTTGGTTTGTTCGCCAAAATAGTGGAGCAGCGATTTGCGCCTACATGTTGATAGTTCGGCAAATGCTACTGTCTCGTCTATCAACATACGACCTATCTCCTGCTCGGTAAGAGGCTTGCCTTGAATAAACTTCTCGAGTTTCTGAATATCTTTGTAGCTGTAGAATGTTAGGCATATGCCCTCGCCTCCATCTCTACCTGCCCTGCCAGTCTCTTGGTAATAACCCTCAAGACTCTTCGGCATATCGTAGTGAATAACATAACGCACATCAGGCTTATCTATACCCATACCAAAAGCTATAGTGGCAACTATCACATTTACCTCCTCGTGTAGGAATTTATCTTGATTCTTTTCACGTATAGACGCCTCGATACCTGCGTGGTATGGAAGAGCCTTTATACCATTGATATTTAATAGGTCCGAAATCTCCTCTACCTTCTTACGGCTAAGGCAATAGATAATTCCCGATTTGCCATCGTGAGCCTTGATGAATTTTACAATCTCTTTGTCGGGGTTATTCTTAGGGCGTATCTCATAGTATAGATTCTCTCTATTGAACGACGACTTGAAGACGGTTGCTTCCATCATCTCTAAATTTTTCTGAATATCCATCTGCACCTTAGGGGTAGCAGTGGCAGTAAGGGCAATAATAGGCGCAGGCGATATTTCCGAAATTATGGGGCGTATTCGTCTATATTCAGGCCTAAAATCGTGGCCCCATTCTGATATACAGTGCGCTTCGTCGATAGCGTAGAATGATACTTTTACGCTCTGAAGAAGTTTAATATTCTCCTCTTTAGTGAGAGATTCAGGGGCAAAATATAACAGTTTTGTTCTGCCTGCAAGCACATCTTCACGTACCTTAGTAATTGCAGCTTTATTTAGTGATGAATTGATGAAATGGGCAATGCCATCTTCAACAGAGAATGCGCGCATAGCATCAACCTGATTCTTCATTAGGGCTATCAATGGAGAGACTATAACAGCTACCCCCTCCATAATAAGGGCGGGAAGTTGATAACATAGCGACTTTCCACCGCCTGTTGGCATAAGAACAAAAGTATCTTTACCATCAAGTAGATTCTCTATAATTGCTTGCTGATTTCCCTTGAATTTAGAGAAACCAAACTTTTCTTGCAGATGTTCAGCTAAGTAATTGTCTTTCATTTTTTAAGTTATTAATCTAATAGTTAATATATTACGTAAAAAATGCGTAATTATTGTTATTAAATATTTCATAAAGATAGTAAAAATCAAAAAAACAAACTAACTTTGTGGAATAAAATTTTAATTTTTTTTTATGAGTAGTATAACAAATGAAGATATAGCTCGCTTTGCAAAAGAGACTATTGCAATGGAAATAGAGGCGATAAAACAACTCGAGAGCTATGTAGACAATGA
>CAYJHM010000241.1:0-2675 GCA_964369935.1 uncultured Rikenellaceae bacterium | reverse complement strand
AAAAAAAAATTAAAAAAAATTACGCTTTCAAACGTCACATTTTTGCCTATAAAATTAACAGAAAAATTGTAGAGTTTCGCCTTATTTTTCAAACAAAAAAATACAGTTTTTTTTAACCCCCTAGAACATACCATTTTAGAAAAAATTCATTTAAAAAAACAACCAAAAAGTTATACTATTTTGACTATCTCGATAAAAAATAATACCTTTGTGCTGTTATTTCAATAAAATCAATGTATCACAAATTATAAAAATCAAAAATGGCAATAGTCACAATGTACACTGATGGTTCGGCACTGGGTAACCCCGGGGCTGGTGGTTATGGGGTTGTACTTATGTCGGGGGCTCATCGTAAGGAGTTATCGGGGGGGTTCCGTCTCACAACTAATAATAGAATGGAGCTACTAGCTGTGATAAGAGGCTTAGAGGCACTAAAAAAAGGGGGGTGCGATGTTACTATCTATTCGGATTCACGATATGTAGTTGATAGCGTTGAGAAGGGGTGGATATGGAACTGGCAACGTAACGGATATAAGGGTAAGATGAATAGCGATCTATGGCAGCTCTTTATTCCTTTATATAAACAACATAATGTAAAGTTTGTTTGGGTTAAAGGTCATAGTAACATAACCGAGAATGAACGATGCGACAAACTAGCCACCGAGGCAGCTGCCTCAAGCGACCTTCAAGAGGATAGCGGCTACATTCCAAAAACGGAGACTATTTTTTAACTGAGTTTTTGATAAGAAACTCAGGTTAATATTATTGTATATTCAAAAAATAGTCTTACCTTTGCAAGCAATATAAAATTCAAACCGATATAATAGAGAGATCATGGTAAAAATTTCAGCGAGGGCAGAACGTTTCCCTCAATCACCAATTCGTAAATTGGTTCCATTTGCGGAGGCTGCAAAGCAGCGAGGAGTTAAGGTATATCACCTAAATATTGGACAGCCTGATATTCCTGCACCACAGGAGGCTATTGAGGCCATTAAAAGAGAGGTATCAACAGATGTTGCTTATACTTTTAGTGAGGGTACTCGTTCATACAACAATGTACTACTTGACTACTACAAGAGTGTGAATATACCTCTTGAGCGTTCAGAGCTAATTGTGACTACAGGTGGTAGTGAAGCACTTCTTTTTGCTCTTAATGCAATTATGAATGATGGCGACGAGGTTCTTGTTCCTGAGCCATTTTATGCGAACTACAAAAGTTTTACAGAGCTAAGTGGTGCTGTTATTGTGCCTATCACTGCTTATATTGATAATAACTTTGCCCTTCCTTCTATCGAGTCGTTCGAGGAGAAAATTACTCCACGCACAAAAGCGATTATGATTAGTAACCCATCTAACCCAACAGGTTACCTATATTCAACTGAGGAGCTTTTAAAACTTCGTGATATTGCTATTAAGCACGATTTATTTATCATTTCAGATGAGGTTTACCGTGATTTCTGTTACGATGGCACTAGCCACACCTCTATAATGGAGATTGAAGGATTAGAGGAGCACGCAATTATGATTGACTCTGTTTCAAAGAAGTTCAGCATGTGTGGTGTTCGTATTGGTGCTATCATTTCTCGTAACAAAGATGTTATGGGTGCATCTATGCGTCTAGCTCAATCACGTCTATCTCCGCCACTATTTGGTCAAATTGCTTCAGAGGCAGCCTTTAGTGCAGGCGAAAGCTATTTTGATGAGGTGAAAGCTGAGTACACTAAGCGTCGTGATTTCTTTGTCGAGTCGCTACGTAACATCCCTGGATTAATCTGTCCTATGCCTCAAGGTGCGTTCTATGTAATAGTAGAGTTACCAGTAGAGGATGCTGATGATTTTGCTTTATGGATGCTAGAGAACTTCTCGTACGAGGGTGGTACTGTAATGATGGCTCCAGGAAGTGGATTCTATGCTACCGAGGGAGCAGGTAAGAATCAGGCTCGTTTAGCTTATGTACTAGAGACCGAAGAGCTACGCAAAGCGGTTGAAATTCTAGGTAAAGGTTTAGAGGCATACAATAATCGTTAATAGCGATTATTACTTACTTCACTAAGCAATATTTAAATATTTAATTTTCAACAAGTTAATCACTTTGCACTAAAGAATATAAAAAATAGTATTAAATTAATTTTTTATATTAAAAATATATTCTTACCTTTGCACTCTGATTAATTAAAAATAATAACACGATGAAAAAAGAGATTCACCCAAGTAATTATCGTATGGTGGCATTTAAAGATATGTCCAACGAAGAGGTGTTTTTGTGCAGGTCCGCCGTTAATACAAAAGAGACTATCGAAATAGATGGCGAAACCTATCCCGTGTTCAAAGTGGAGATTTCTAACACATCTCACCCGTTCTATACAGGTAAGGTTAAGTTAGTTGATACTGCTGGACGTGTAGATAAGTTTATGAGCCGCTATCAAAAGCATTACGATAAGAGAAATGCTGCTAAGAAGTAGTTTTTCAAAAAACAAACCGCTATGAATATAAATCGTAGCGGTTTTTTTGTAGTAAGGTAATTCGCAAGGGAGATTCCCTAAATGCAAACCACCTGACTTACAATCTGTTAAAATAACTAAAAGCTAATATTCCCCCCATTTTTGAGGTAATTCTCAGAAATGGGGGGAATATTTTGTTTTGAACGCAGCCCAAAGTGTTCGCTTTTTCCATAA
>CAYJHM010000240.1:0-2698 GCA_964369935.1 uncultured Rikenellaceae bacterium | reverse complement strand
ATGGCCTCTTCAGGCTGATACCCCTTAACTGTTCCATAAGCTACTCTTAAACCACGATTTGCATCTGGATAGAGCTTGCTATATCCACCATTCATCTCGATTAAACCCTCAACAAATAGTTTATAGTAATCTTGGTTTTCGCGTTGTAGGTTTTGCTGCTGACGATTTACTTTAGTAACAAAGGTACGATAAAAACTAATACATAGCTGATATAATTTATCGCTTGTTATTACCTCTACACCTTTAACTGGCACCTCGTCAAGCATTGCGTGTACTTCGTCTTTCTTTGTAAATATCGACTTCTCGAATAGCTCCTTTGTCATCTTCTCAACATCACCATCATATTCTCTAACAAATTGCTTTGCAACATCTGGATATAACTCCTGCGGCACACTATTCCACCCCCATATTAACATTTCACGCATTAGTTCTCTATCAACATCGTACGACCACACATTAAAAAACAAATCAACTAGTCCACGTAAACGACGTATTTCGCCATTAACAGCACCTGACGATGGAGCCTTTTTGCGTGCATACATAGAAACTAGTTTTTCAAACTTTCCAATTATACCAACAATCTCGCTACCATTGTGGCATATATCATTAATCACAATATTAGCAATATTATACTCCGATAATCTACCATATACCTCGTTTAAATCAGCAAGGACAGTTCCATATTTTGCTGCTCTCTCTGGTGTTGAATTTGCCCATACATTAAACAACGAATCTCGCTCACGTTTGATTGAAACTATATCCATCGAATATGCACCAGCTATCTCTCCGCGATATTTTAGATAACCATTAGAGGTTGAAGATATACGTGTTGTGTAACGATGACGAAGTTCTGGATTCATAGTGATTGCACTCTGCATAATCTCTAATTTTTTTGCTCCAATATTTAAACGAACCATATTCTCGCCATATATCTTCTTATCAACTGCCAGCGAAGGAATATACTGACGAGTTGCGCCAGGGTATCCCACTACCATAGCAAAGTCACCCTCTTGAACACCATCTAACGACACTTTAAGGTAACTGCTACTCTTGTATGGCACATTCTTCTCTTTGTTATAACGAGCAGGATTCTGCTTATCATTTACATAGATACGTAGTAGTGCAAAATCGCCTGTGTAGCGTGGCCATTGCCAGTTATCATCTAATCCGCCAAACTTACCTATCGACATTGGGGGAGCTGCAACTAAACGTACATCTTTATACACATTATAAGTAGATAAAATATATTGATTTCCAGCGAATATCGTACTCACCTGTGCCTCAGCACGTGTACCTGTTGTTGCCTCTTTAATGATAGCTTTATTATTCTCTGTCACCTTAGCATCAAACTCCCTACCCGTAAGACCATTAGTCCCAGCAAGAATTCTCTCTGTAACATCCTCTACACTCACAAGCTGCTTAATCCATAATCCGTGACACACCGACTCCTCGTCGTGCTTGGTAGCCCAATAGCCATACTTCATAAAATCGCGCTGTTCGGTTGAATAAAACTCTACAAAGCGCATAACAGGATGATAGTTTGTAACAACAAGACCATCTTTTGATATTATCGAGCCAGTAGCAAAACTCTTAAAGGGTAACCCCTCATTAGATAAACCTACAACAGAGTTAGCTATACAGCTTTGATTGATACTGTATATATCTTCTGCCGTTAGTTTCATCCCTTTTTTACGCATCTCTTTCACTCTCTCTTTTGATAGTAGCGGTAACCACATACCCTCATCTGCCTTTAAATTAAATGGCAGTAACACTGCCGACAACAGCAGTAATAATAAAACTCGCTTCATATTGTTATAATTTTTTATGTATTTTATTTAACTCTTTGGTAGCTATGATTGTTGATGGAGTAACCTTACTCTCGTTTGATAGCTTTTTTAAACAACCAATATATATGGCTTGCAGTTGTTCAATATACTTACTGTCGAATAAAAGATTACGCTTGAATATAGCCTTAGTAAACATATTAAATAGCTGTCCAACCTCTATTTCATCTTCAACTTGCCCCATATAGTTCGTTGAGAAGATGTTGCTCATACTTCTCGAAATTTTATCTACGATATAATCTCGCTGATTACCAATTGCTTTATAAACATCCTCGTTATATAGCTGATTGTAGATACCTAACACACCCTCTAAATAGAGATTAATAGCCTCAATTTGCTCTTCTTCTGATATATTATGGTGATTACTATCATACTCGCCCATAACACCATAAATATAATATTCGCCTCCTACATACGATAAGACATTATTTAGGCGAGCAGTATAGCTATCCACTATCTCTTTGTATAGCATCTCGATTACCTCGTACGACTCTCCCTCGGAGTAGTTCCATTGAACAAAATTATCGACGGTGTATTTTAAATTCTTAATAGCAACACGTGTAGCCTCTATCGGATTATCGCTTAGCACATCATTTGTGATATAAGGGTTGCCTGCTATGACAGCACTCTCTCCTCGGTGATAACGATAAACTTTATTGTTTGTATGGTTTAGTATAAAATTGCGCAGCCACTCTGTGCTATTTACACTATCTGCTAAATATCTGTAACCATACTCTATAGCATAGTAATCGTACTCACCTAATATAGGAGGAGACATCGACACGCCCTTAGCGGCACTTCCAATACGGGCAACATAGTTGTAACGGGCATAATCCATTATACTAGCTGTTGTT
>CAYJHM010000239.1:0-2700 GCA_964369935.1 uncultured Rikenellaceae bacterium | reverse complement strand
CGCCTGTTTAGGGCGTCTCTAAATCGCTCCATATCACGTTGCGGAAGTGGCATTAAATCGCTGCCCTCTATCTTGTGGTAACCTATTAAATTTATCCTGCACGGAATGCCCCTTAAAAGTTCGGTTATAGCATCTATATCTTCAAGAGTATCATTCACCCCTTTGAATAAAATATAACCAAAACTAACCCTGCGTTGATGGGCAAAATCATACTTTGCAATCTCGTCTACAATCTCCGTAATAGGGTTTGTCCTCTCTGAAGGCATAAGAGCCAATCTTTCGCTATGGAAAGGGGAGTGTAAACTGATTGTTAGGTGACATTTTGTCTCTTCTAGATAACGTTTTAGTCCATCCATAACACCAATCGATGATAGCGTAATGCGTGAAGGAGACCATCCGTAGCCCCATTCTGATGTTAAAACCTCAATCGAACGCATTACCTCGCCAATATTATCCAGAGGCTCGCCCATACCCATATACACAACATTCGATATCTTCTCTCGCTCCTCAGTTTGGCGTATCTGATTTAATATCTCGCCTGCTGTTAAATTGTGCTGAAATCCTTGACGTGCGGTCATACAGAACCTACACCCCATCTTACAACCTGCCTGCGAGGATATACAGAGTGTTGCTCGCTCCTTTTCGGGGATATATGCCGACTCAATATAACCCCCATTAATGGTAGGATATAGGTACTTACGTGTACCATCAGAAGAGGTTTGAACATCCTCGAATGGCACCACACCAAGCTGATAGTTTTCGCTTAATTTTTGCCTTAATTGTACCGACAAATTGCTCATCTGCTCAATTGAGGTAATCTCTTTTTTGTATAACCAATCAGCAAGCTGTTTTCCAACAAACTTTTTAGCCCCTAATTTGAGTGCCACCTCTTGCAGTTGGGTGAGACTCATTCCATATAACCACTCCTTTTCCATTATCTTTCTAATTCTCTGTTTAACCTTCTAATCTGCGATGGCTTACCGAACGATTGTCGATAAGTATCGATTAATGGGCTTAAATAGCCCCTAAAATCGCCTATTCCCCATTGTTTGGCATATTTCCCCATCAAATAGGTAAACGTGCGCGATTTACCCCTTTTTAACCTATTTTCTAATACTCTAGCCTTCTCTATCTTCTGTTGCTCGTCAAGGGATAGCCCCGAGCCAGATAATGCTCTCAAAAAACGCTTATGCTCGAAAGAGAACCATTTTAAATCTCTCCCCTTATTGTACCACACCATAAAGCGGTATTTTTCAGCTCTCGAACCGAAACTCTCATAATAGAGCTGATAATTTGCTTTAAAGTGAGTAACCGCAACCGAATTAAAGGGTAAAACATACCTCTCTTGAAGATTAAAATTATACTCCGATAATAGCTCTTCTTCGTCGATTGTAGAGAGATATTTATCTATAACCAACACAATTCTTTCGCGCTTAGCTGCCCTTTCAAGCAGCGATATGAAGTGCAAACTCTCTTCTTCATCCAATTCACCCCGTTCATACCTATTGTCGTAATGAGCCAACCCCTCACCATCAATAACCCGTTTAGCCTCGATTACGGCATCTTGAGGCTCGATTTTCTTCGCCCGATACCGATGAAGTTCGACACCGTTTTTATTCAAAAAAATCAGCTCGTTATGCTTACCATTACCACGGAACGGGATAAATGTTCCATTATAAAGCCTCGAAACCATTGGGATAGTGTACCCTAAATCTTTACCATTATGAACCGATATAATTCTATCCCTCTCAACAGCTAATCGCTTAGCTCCTTGCAGTGTTGAAATCTCAAAATTTAAACTCTTATTTTGATGAAAAAGAGTATTGGCCCTCTCCCCTAACTGTAAAAATTCTTCGTTATTAAGATATCCCCCCGAGAGTTCGATAATATCACTATTCCCATCTAAAAAGAGAAAACTTGGATACAACTTTGCTCCGTTTCCACGTAGAACATCATCACTATCACGCTCTATATCAACAGATAAGCATATAAAATTTTCGTTAAAATAATCTGCAACCCTATTTAATGTAAACACATCGCATCGCATTTTCCAAGACGAACGAGACCAACCACTGTAACCAAAAACAAAGAGTGGTTTATTCTCTTTATTGGCCAACTCTACCCCCTCGGCTAAGGATATATCCAAGAACTTTATTTGACGTTTATTTATCTGTTTTTGAACTATACTCTTTTTTGCCAAATCAAGAATAACCGAAAGAGTATCTCGTTTTGATGTAAGCGAATACCAATCTGTTTTACCTACCAACTCGCCAGATGGCGAATATATAGCAAGAACAGGGGTTGTTAAACCATAAAGATTGTTATCTCTAAACCCTTTATTTCTTGATAAATCTACGTTTATGCGTGCCCTAACAAAGCTATTATTCAAGAGTGAAACTAACTCGTTATCCTTCATTGCTAAGGCAAAATATGGCGAAAAACGAGACCCCTCTGTAACATCAACAATAATAGGAAGATTACTCTGCTTTGCCCTAGCGATTGCCGAATTGAAATTAGAATAAGTGAACTTTACCTGCGCAAAAATTGTGCTGGTTAAGATGACAAAAAACAGTGTTAAAAATACTCGGCGCATAACAGATAATTTGATACAAAAGTAGCTATTTTTTTTCTGACTTCAAAAGAATAGGCATACAAATTGTAAAGTAAGAGCTCACAAATTAACTATTGGCAATTATGATT
>CAYJHM010000238.1:0-2719 GCA_964369935.1 uncultured Rikenellaceae bacterium | reverse complement strand
GGTAAAAAAATAAACGCAAAATTTTCGCAATATAAATAATAAAATACAGGTTGGCAAGTTTATTTATAATACGACCTTTATACATGCAAATGTTGTAAGGATGAACATAAAAGTAAATTGACAAGGATAAAAAGGGAGTTGACAACACACATAGTTTGCAATGCCTAATAACTAAAATTAAATACAAATAAGATGTTGAAGAAATGTTTAACTAAAAATTTTGCTTCCGTTAAAGCAATAAAAACGTATTCACTTTTTGTGGTGCTAATGATTGTTAGTATCGGAAGTGTAAGTGCGCAAGAGAGAGTGGACACAGTCTCTATGGACACTACTTACATGAGAACTAAGTCGGTGTTTTACTTCAAGGTAAATGACACAAAGATTGATCCAAACTATATGGATAATCAGTTGGCAATTGACAGTCTTAAAAAGTTAATTGAAATTCACAAGAGCAATTTACACAGAGATTCTCTATTTCTTTATGTGTCTACATCTCCTGAAGGAAGTAACAAAACAAACATTAACCTTGTAGAGAAGCGTTTAGAGTCTGCATCAAAATATATACAGGCTGAAGATATTAGTGCTCTTAGGATATTTAGTGAAATGACACGTTATAAGTGGATTGATATTGTACCATTCATTGAGGCTGATAGATATTTCCCTTATAAAAGTGAAGTTTTAGCAGTAATAAAAAATACTAAATACACCGAGAGACAAAAAGAGAATCGTCTTAGAACTATGAGGGATGGATATGTATGGAAGCACATGAAAGAGACTATACTTAAGCGTTTCCGTGAAATGAGTTTCGCTATAGTTTCGTTTGATGTAACTGCCAACTTACAAGTTATTGAACCTGAGGTTGTAGTACCCGAGTATATGTGGCGTTGGGCAATCAAAACAAATCTTGTTCATTGGGCAATGCGTGCAACGCCTAATATAGGTTTTGAGTACGCAATTAATAAAACATCTACACTTGATGTTAATTTTGCATACAACCCTTGGAATAGAAATGGCAAGCCTGGCGACAATCAAAAGGCGGTTCATTGGTTAGGTCAGATAGAACTTCGCAATTACTTTAGAGAATCATTTGATGGCCACTTCTTTGGAGTACACGCAATAGGAGGGGAATATAATATTGGCGGCATCGAGTTAAATAGGTTGTTTGGCGAAGGTTCTAAGCATTATCGCCATCAGGGTAATGTTATTGGCGTAGGTATATCGTACGGTTATCAGTGGAATCTTTCAGACCGCTTGAATTTAGAAGCGAGTATTGGTGCTGGTTATGCACATCTCGATTACGATCGTTGGGAGGCACCACGATGTGGCAATTATGTTGACCATCAAACAAAGGACTATTTCGGACCAACAAAACTAAGTATCGCCCTACTCTACCGTTTCGGACAGTGGAGAATAGACAATAAATAAACATGCGTTCGTAATGAGCAATGGAGATAAGATAAATAATATAAGAAAGACTAACAAATTTAATTTTCGATTAATATTATGAAAAAAACTAAAATGATTTATGCTGTAACATTTGCAGCATTAACGATGGTTTCTTGTAGCAAAGAGAATGGCGAGGTTGCAGCTCCTGCTATGCCATCTAAAGCACAGATAACCATTAGCACTAGTGGAATCACTACACGTTCGGTAGATCAAGCGGCTGCTACTAATGACGGAGCAAAGTTTGATGCAACTCAACCTATTAATGTTTTCACTTATACTGATGAGAAGCTTACAACACAAGTAGGTGCTATGCAGACTATAACCCTGACATTAGACAAAGAAAACGAGGGTACAAGTGGTTCTCAGTATGACAGCTACGTTGGTAGTATCAATCTTCCAGGTGGTGCATCGTACGTTAAAGTTGTTATCAACGACAAGGATGTTGATGGTAATAGGGTTAACAGCCGTCAAGGTGGTACAAAAGGAGATTTCAGCACAAATCCTACAACCCCAAGTTACAATGTTTTACTAGAGGGAGCGGGTCCAATTGCAGTGGTTGGCGACAATGCTTTTGCTATAGTTCAGGTTTATCCAGAAATGGCTCGTATTGAAATGGTTAACAAGTTTACGACTACAACAGATTATCTTACTAATAATGGTGATGGTACAGTTACTTTTGTTGGTACTGATGGAGTTTCATCTACACAAACATTACCAAGAGGTACTATCTTATCACACTTTGGTGATCTGCAATTCGAAGCTTACTTCGTTGATGACATTTCGCTTGTTAGAGGGGAGTTAAAGACAGATAATAACGCTGGACTAGATTGGTTTACTTCTTATGCTAGCAATGCTAACCTAGCTGATTTTAATACTGAGTATAACACAGCAGGAAAAAATACAAATTGGGGTGTTGTTAGTACAACAACAAATCCTACACAATTTGTTACTGCGGGCTTAGCTGACATTTTTAGTGATGGTGATGCTACTAATGTAGAGAACTCGGTAGGTTACAACCTTTTTGGTTTAGCTGCTCCAGGCGAGAAATTAACAATCCCTACTTCTGCCGATGCTAAGCTCGTACATCCACACTTTATTGTTAAGGTTACATATCGTCCATCTAAAGCTTATGATAAAACTACTTTTGTAGCAAACGATTGGAATTCTAAGGTTGAACGTTATATTAACTTTAATGCGTTTAAAATTAACACTATTCCAACAGAATATGTATCATTTAACGATGGTAGTGTTTATCAATTTAGCCTTGAGGATC
>CAYJHM010000237.1:0-2724 GCA_964369935.1 uncultured Rikenellaceae bacterium | reverse complement strand
ACCAGATTTCAATAATGGACCCGATTTGTTTTAACAATAAAACAACTTAGGTTTAAAATTATACAGAGAGGGGGGCTAGCTCTCCCTCTCTCTTTTTTTGCAATAAAATAGAATAAATGTATTTATAATTAACAATTTTTTATTATCTTTGCTCGTTGTATCTGTCGATAAGCTGTTTTGGAGAGAGTTTTGCTCTATGAGTTTAGACAGACAAAATAAAAAACAAATTATATGGCAAAAAAAGATAATATTATTTCAGAGATGTCACGAATTGTTGATAATTTAGAGTTCGACACTCAAATTATCCCCCTAATGACTTCCCCAGAAGAGGATGAGGGCGAAAGTATAACAATTCCTGATATTTTACCGATACTTACTCTTCGTAGCTCGGTATTATTTCCTGGGGCTATAACACCTATCACAATTGGTAGGGATAAATCGATAAAGTTAATAAAAGAGATAGAGGAGAAGGGTATGCTTTTTGGTACTCTACTACAAAAAGATGGCAACATTGAAGAGCCTTCAAAGAGTGATATGCACCGTGTTGGTACAGTTGCTCGCTTACTTAAGGTGCTAGAGATGCCTAACGGTAATTTAACAGCACTACTTCACGGAATAGAGAAGTTTGAGGTTAGCCGATTTGTATCTACCGAGCCCTACTTTACCGCCTCAATTGTTCGTCTTAGCGATTCGTCGTATAACGGTAAGGATGAGGTGAAATTTGCTGCTCTTATTGATAGCATTAAAGATATAGCTATCAATATTGTTAATATGTCGCCTAATATCCCTAACGAGATGGTATTTGCCATCAAAAATTTAGATTCAAATCGTGGGATAATAAACTTCATATGTTCGAATCTAGATTTTACGGATGACAATAGACAAGAGCTTCTTGAGGCTCCTGGTGTATATGCTAGGGCTACTAAGTTACTTGAATTGCTAATAAACGAGCAGCAGTTACTTAAATTAAAAGAGGAGCTACAACAGAGGGTTAAACAAGATATTGATTCGCAACAAAAAGAGTACTTTTTACAACAACAGCTCCGCACAATTCAAGATGAATTGGGTAATGATAGCGAATCAGAAATTACAGCTCTGCGTGAAAAGGGTAACACTAAAGAGTGGAAAGCGGAGGTGCTCGCCCATTTTAACAAAGAGCTCTCTAAGCTCGAGCGTATGAATCCAGCAGTTGCCGAGTATTCGGTTCAGATGAACTATCTTGAACTGATGCTCGACCTACCATGGGATTACAACACTACCGATAACTTAAACCTTAACACTGCATTAAAACAACTAAACAAAGATCACTTTGGATTAGATGATGTTAAAGAGCGTATTATGGAGTACCTAGCTGTACTAAAACTGAAGGGTGACCTAAAGTCACCAATCCTATGTTTATACGGCCCTCCTGGTGTTGGTAAAACATCACTCGGAAAATCGGTGGCCGACGCATTAGGGCGCAAGTATGGCCGTTTATCTCTTGGTGGTATGCACGACGAGGCAGAGATTAGAGGTCATCGCCGTACATACATTGGTGCAATGGCAGGTCGCATTATCCAAACTATACGCAAATGTGGCTCGTCGAACCCTGTGATTATTCTCGACGAAATAGATAAAGTAGGAGCTAAACATAATGGTGATCCTGCATCGGCTCTATTAGAGGTGCTTGATCCAGAACAAAATACTGCATTTCACGATAACTACTTAGATATTGAATACGACCTATCGAATGTTCTATTCATAGCAACTGCCAATGATATAGGTAGTATATCAAGTGCTCTGCGTGATCGTATGGAGCTGATTAATGTAAGTGGTTACCTACTTGAAGAAAAGGTTGAGATAGCTAAAAAGCATCTTATAAAAAAGCAGGCCGAACTTAACGGAGTAGATCCAAAACTATTAAAGATGAGTAACGACATTCTTGGTAAAGTAGTAATGGAGTACACCAGGGAGTCGGGTGTTCGTGCCTTAGATAAAAAGATTGCTAAAATTGCTAGGTGCAGGGCTCGCGAAATAGGGACTGGTGAAACATTAGAACCAATTAAGCAGCAACAAATAGAGAAGTACCTTGGCGTTTCTCGTTTCAAGTATGATATGTACGAGGGTAACGACAATGTAGGTGTGGTAACAGGGCTTGCTTGGACACAGGTAGGGGGAGATATTCTATATATAGAGACTAGCCTATCTAAAGGAAGAGGGGCGCTATCAATGACAGGTAATCTTGGTGATGTAATGAAAGAGTCGGCAACGATTGCTTTTCAATGGGTGAAAGCGCATGCTGAGGAGTTAGAGATAGGTAGCGATCGTATATCAACAACTGATGTTCATATCCATATTCCAGAGGGTGCCACCCCGAAAGATGGTCCTAGTGCGGGTATAACTATTGTAACATCGCTTGTATCAGCCTTTCTAAATCGTAAGATTAAGCCAAAAATTGCAATGAGTGGCGAGACAACCCTACGTGGGAAAGTATTGCCTGTTGGTGGTCTTAAAGAGAAGATATTAGCAGCTAAAAGGGCTGGCATTACCGACATAATTATATGTAAAGATAACACTAAAGATATAAAAGAGATAGATGAGAAGTACATCAAAGGGATAAATTTCCATTATGTATCAACACTAAACGAGGTTCTTACAACCGCTCTTTTGTAGGTATAGAAAATTAGGAACCTGAGTTTTGGATAAGAAAAAGTCTGTTGGTAATGGTTTATCATCCTGGCTATA
>CAYJHM010000236.1:0-2726 GCA_964369935.1 uncultured Rikenellaceae bacterium | reverse complement strand
AACCCACAAACTACAAGGCTACGCTTGAACCATAAAGTAAGTGGTGCAGACGGAAACACAAAGTGCGCTATAATAGCAACAACTATTAGCACTCCGCATAGTATCATAAAATTTGTGCCTACGGCACGCTGCGAGTCGATATACGCTCCAAAAGATTCGATTATATTCATTACATCAAATTAATTATTGCCCCTAATAGAGGCTATTTACAATATAAAGTAGTATTTTATTCTGCAAAAATAGCCCTTTATTTAGAATAATAATTATACTAATTACTGATTTCTGTATACAAATTATTGTTATGCATCTACCATCACAACCAACACATAAAACGAGGGTGACTAGTAAGTGTCAATTTACAACACTTCTTAGTCACCCTCTATTTTACTTGCTTATCGCCCTCTTAAACTTGAGTTTATGAATTAGCCTATATAATGGCCTACCACCAAGGGCTACCATCATAGCAACCAAGCGATATTGGCTTAGTAAAGGCATCTTTAAAGGTGTTTATCTCTTTTGTTTGAGTCCATACCCTTACAAGCGAACCTTTCTTTGTTGCTTCGTTATAGTATGTAATAACAAAATGGTCTTTCTCGGTTGATACGCCCATCTCAACTGGCTTACCTAGATCGGTTGGCAAATCAACAAATTTAGTAAATCGTGGTGCTATATTAGGAGTAAAATATACACTATTACCAACTATAAAATACCAATCTTTTGCTGTACCTACTGTTGTGCATAGAACATTATCAGATTGTTCTGGCAGAAGTAAATCTCCATTATCAGATATGATATATTTATTTAGCTTCCACTGTGCATCAAAATCAACATATCCTAACTCTACCTTATCACCAATTACTGAAACAACATCAATATCCCTACTACCATCAAGAGCCGAATAGATAATTTTGCGCTCTGGCATATCAGCAGGTAGTTCAGGAATTTCAATCACATCTTCCCATAAATAAGCATTAACGGTAGCTCCTGCCTCGGTTTTTTCAGACTGCACAATATATGGCATTTTAGTGTCTCTATCTACAACTAGTGCCTCATTTGCACGAACAGTCATACTCTCCCAATAGTATAAACCATCATAATCTGCTGGCTCGTAAAGGAAACGCTCCACTTGACGAATAATCGAACCATTACTTAAGAAGTAACTATGTCCATACGGAGAAATTCCCATATTCTCAGGAGAGAACGGTCGTTCGATACCATCAGCAAAACTGCTTGCAGCAATCGTCTGTGTTGGACTAAAGTCTCCGTTATTGGTTATAATTATCGGATAACTGCCACCTTTGCAGATTACTGATATGGTGTGATAATACCCCCCTAGAGAAGATATATGACCAAATTTTGCATTTAATTTAGAGGGGCTGCTTCCTATTGGTAAATGCCCAATAGTTTTAGTATTCCTAAAGAACTCTTTTGCAGGCTCTTGACCCTCTTCTGGCTCAACACGTGAAGCCAAGTAGAATAGCTCTCCGCTCTGATCCTCATTCTCGCAAAGGATATAGTAACCAAAGCTAAAGCTATTTCTTACTATTAATTCAAACTCCATTCCATAGGTCATACCATTATCCGATGTTACAAAATAACGACACGTGTTATTACCCGACTTTACAGATGAAGGAATAAGATATTTTAAATCTCTCTCAGTTGAGATAGTATCCTCCTCAATCATCCACACATAACTTAAATCACTTGTAGCTGTCGAATCGATGCTTCTCGAAAAGTTTGCCTTGATATTAAGCGAGTCGCCAATTAACCTCTCGAACGAATTAGATTCATTTAATGATTTGAACACAATATCATTAATCTTGATATAGTCGTAGTTACCTTTATCCTGCGAACAAGCAGCGATAAAAACTACGCATATAGCTATAAATAAATATTTTATATTTTTCATTACACTATAATTTTATTAATATTAGTACTAGCAATAGGATTATGGTAATCTAATTGGATCTTTTGTTGTATCTCCACCTGGATATACATCATTTTCCAGGAAGTATGTTTTCATTATAGTAATAGCTAAATCTAATACTGGATACCACGAAGGATGATGACTACTTGGCATATTATCCCAAGACAAAGTTCCACCATATGAGTAGTTTGTTCCCGTATCAAACCCTTCGTAATAAATAATACGCCATTGACGATATATCTCTGGCTGATAAGGCCCAAAATATCTCACAAAACCATTCCACCAACTAGGCTCTTCTAAAATATCCGAAAAACGAACTTTTACTGTACTCAACTCTTCTGTCATAAGTTGAAAATGCTCGTTACTGTTAATTCGAATATGAACCTCTAACGATTCTGTTTTTATTGATTCTGAACGATTTACCTGAATAGGAACATTAATCTGCGTTTCTCCTTTTGGCACAATAACATTAACTATCGAACTATTATCCCAATCGCTATCAGTAGCAGTAGTCTTTTCTACGATAACAGATAACGACACCTCTCTATCATAATCTTTAGCCACTCCAACCACAGTTAATGGCAACTCGATTATTTGCGATTTTACAGAGTTATCATCCCAAGCAAAAGAGTATGCTAACTCCTCAGCTTTCTCTGTTCGTGAACCCTCTTTTAGAGGCATATCTACATATAGCCTACTAACCTCAGTTTCGTAGGTCAGCAACTCGCTCTTCTTACAACCATAAGCAAGTGAGGCAACTATCAATGCGATAAAATATATTTTTATATTAGTTTTCATA
>CAYJHM010000235.1:0-2750 GCA_964369935.1 uncultured Rikenellaceae bacterium | reverse complement strand
AACACTTTGGGCTGCGTTCAAAACAAAATATTACCCCCATTTCTGAGAATTACCTTAAAAAGGGGGGGGTAAATATTAGCTTTTAGTTATTTTAACAGATTGTAAGTCAGGTGATTTACATTTAGGGAATCTCCCTATAGAAGGCTATTTTCATAGGCGAGTTAGCCACTCTTTAAAATCTGCACTTTTTGTTCTGCTGATTATGATGCGCTCTGGCGCTTCAACACAGAGATTCACAATTAACCTATTATTAAACCATAGTGTCAAACTTGCAACTGCTTTTTTTGCTATTATAAATTGTCTATTTGCTCGATAGAACTCTTTAGGGTTTAATTGTTGTTGGTAAGATTCTAATGAACCGTTTACGATATTTCTACCACCATCCATTCTCACTATTGTTACTGTCTTATTTGAGAAATATAAGTATGCAATATCGCTCAACATAACGGGTATCAATCTATCCTTATCCTCTACAAGGATAGAGAGGGGATATCGAACGACCGTATTAGTATTATAAGCATCAATAAACGATTTTATCGAATCAATATAACCATTTTTATCAACTGTTGATACAAGCATGTTGTATTTATCCATTGCCCTAATTAAAGTAGCTTCATCTACGGGCTTTAAAAGATAATCAATACTACTAACTTCAAATGCTTTTAAGGCAAATTCGTCGTATGCCGTAGTAAAGATTATAGGACACTTTATTTCTACTGATTCGAAAATCAAGAATGAAATACCATCAGATAAACAGATATCCATGAATATTAAATCTGGCATAGAGTTGTGCTTAAACCACTCAATGCTATCACTTACAGAGGTGAGATTGCAAACAACCTCTACGCTAGGAAATAATTCATACAATTGTCTCTTTAACTTGTCTGCTGTAATTTTCTCATCTTCAATAATAATAACTTTCATACTACTATACTTTATTAATTAGTCGTCCCTTAAAAAGGTTCAACAATTTACATATCAATATTTTAGTTAAAAATGTAGCTTTAAATATCTGCCAACTTTTTAATGATTATATCTATTAGTCAGTTGATTTTCGGTTTTATAAAGGCGACTAATTAGTGGTACTGCAACACAAAATTGACTGTTGTTTCGAGTAATTTTTATATCTTTCCCCCATTTTGCAATATAGAGTTTCGATAAACTTGTTAGCCCTACTCCATTTCCCAAGGTAGAAGTTTCTGGAGGCTGGATATTGTTACAAATAGTTAAAATAGCATCTTTGTTTGTCTGTATACTCACCACTAACGGCAACTTAATACTATGTATGTTATGCTTAATGGTGTTCTCAACAATAATTTGTATTGCCATAGGTATAACTTTATAATCAAGGTACTTACTATCAATCATTTGATTAAACAACACGCCATCGCCGTGCCTGAATTTAAGTATAGAGATGTAATTCTCTATCTCTGCGAGTGCCTCGCGTAGCGTAACCTCCTCCGGATCCTGAAGTATGTAACGATATATAGATGTCAAATCTCTTAGATACTTATGCGCAATTACTTTATCATCATCTATCAGTGCATCTAAAACACTAAACGAATTAAATAGAAAATGAGGCTCTAATTTATTTTTTAGAGCTAAATATTTAGTCGCAATATTCTCATGGTTCAATTTAGTTTGTACGTTCTCCATTATAATAATCTTATTCTCATTCTTAAAGGCTAAAGGAATAAAAAGCAGTAATAACGTTATTGAAAGATAATACATTATAAAATGATAGTTACTAATATTCTCATATAACGTTGAATCGTCACCCCTCAGCGCAGTAATATTTATACTATTTACAAAGAGCAACACTATAATAATAATTCCAACAAATGATAATATCAAATACTTCAATAACGAGTTATTAACTTTGATTATCTTGAAGCCAGTCATCAGAACAATCAAATAAAATAGAAAATCTACTAGTATATTTACCCCAATAAAAATCTCTTTAGCGAGATGTTTAAACGAATCAATATTATGGTAAATAACACTGATAAAGCTATAATTATCACGATTAACTGAGATTAAGATGAAATGAGCCACATAAGTTAGAACCGTTATAAAAAACGCCACTATTAATGATATTCGCAAATCGTTTATATTAGTACTGAACATAGCCAACAATTTTAGGTTAATATCCAACAGACACAACAAAATCTGACCATAAATCAGCTAACAAGGTAGAGCCAAACAGAATGAAAACAACAGAAACTGCAATATAAATATATTTACTTTTTGCAGTTCGTAATTTACTATAAACATACCCACCCAATATAGCCAACAAGGTGAATACAAAATCTAGTAATGAGCCAAGCGTAGCTAGAAAAGCACTAACGAAAAGGGGAATAGATATAATTGATACCCCAAATAATGCCAAAAGCAATATTGTGATTCGATTCTCTTTATTTCTAAATTTATTTAAGAAAAAGGTTATTAGAATAAAATTTAAGATGAAAGCCAATAACGACATTAAATCAATACCAATATCATGTATCATCCTCAATGGTGAAATGGCAATATTTGTACATAAAAACGATAGTAACACTAGAAATTTTCTCATACACTTATACTCTTTAGTTGTTAAAAATTATTTTTTACAAAGGTATGATATTTATATTTAAAAGATACTACTGCCGGAATAAAAGGGTGTATTTTGCACTTAAAACAACAAAAAAAGGAATTATTGACTCACATCACGCGTTGGGACAGTGCGAGTCGCATTGACCTTATGGGGGGGG
>CAYJHM010000234.1:0-2785 GCA_964369935.1 uncultured Rikenellaceae bacterium | reverse complement strand
TTGGTATTAAGTTGTTATATTTAATAAAATTAATTACTTTTGTGTAATCACAACTTGAAAACTAACCAAACTTATTACAATTATGGAGGTATGGACTATTTGGCTACTTGTAGCTTTAGGAATTATTATTATTGAGTTTTTTACCGCAGGCTTTGCTGTAGCTTGTTTTAGTGCTGGAGCAATTGCTGCAAGTATCACATCGTTATTTGTACCTTCGTTTGAATGGCAATTAGGTGTGTTTGTGCTTGTTACCTCACTTGTATTTGTGTTTATTCGTCCTTTGGTTCTTAAAGCTCTTATAAATAAAAGTGAAGTTAGTAACACAAATGCCAATGCACTTATTGGGCGAATTGCCGTTGTTACAGAGGCGTTTGTTAAGGGCGAAGGGCGAGTGAAGATTGACGGTGATGATTGGAAAGCGGTATCAGAGAACGATACAGAGGTGTTTTCAGTGGGAGATAAGGTGATAGTGTCGGAAATTAATAGCATAATTCTAACCATAAAAAAACATTAACATGGATTCTATTATTATTTTTATCTCTATTGCAGTAATCGTATTGATATTTGCAATTTCAGGAATTAAAATTATTCCTCAATCAGAAACAAAGATAGTTGAACGCCTTGGTCGTTATAATCGTACGCTACCAACTGGTATAAACATTATTTGGCCTATCATAGATAAGGCTCGCGAGTTTACTGTGCGAACAACACGGCGAGACTCCGATGGTTTGTCGTACACAAAGTTTAGGCAAACAACAGTTATCGACCTCAGAGAGCAAGTCTATGATTTTGCAAAACAGAATGTGATAACACGTGATAATGTGATGACTGAGATTAATGCACTTCTATATTTTCAGATTATCGACCCTGTAAAAGCGGTTTATGAAATTGATAATCTGCCTAATGCTATCGAAAAATTGACACAAACAACTTTGCGTAATGTGATTGGCGAGATGGAGCTCGACGAGACGCTCACCTCGCGTGATACGATTAATTCGAAGCTACGTGCAGTTCTCGATGATGCTACTAATAAGTGGGGGGTAAAGGTTAATAGGGTAGAGCTACAAGATATAACGCCGCCATCAAATATTATTTCGGCAATGGAGCAACAGATGCAAGCAGAGCGAAATCGTCGTGCTGAGATATTAAAAGCCGAGGGCGAGAAGAGTGCCGCAATATTAAAGTCGGAAGGTGCAAAAGCAGCACTTATTAATGAGGCTCAAGCAGCTAAAGAGGCAGCGGTTCTTAATGCACAAGGTTTAGCCGATGCCCAAGTGTTACAAGCGGTTGCAGAAGCCGAGGCTATTGCTAGAATATCTGAAGCAATTAAAGCAACAAATACCAATCCTGCTACCTATCTTCTAACGTTGAAGTATATAGAGTCGTTAAAAGAGATGGTTAGTGGAAAGGATAACAAAACAATATATATGCCATACGAAGCAACAAGTGTGTTAGGATCTCTTGGAAGTATAAAAAACCTGTTTGAATCAAAGTAGGTAATTAACTAATATTGTGTTTTTTTGCCTCTATAATTTCAATTGTAGCTAATTTGTTGTAGGGTAAGTAGTTACTAGGTTTTTGATTTTTTTGCGGGACCACATAGAATTAAATAGATAAAATGAGAGTTATTGTAAAAAAAATAATTAAAGTTATTGTAGTAATAGTTAGTGTTATTGTTCTTCTTACTTTATCTGTACTAATTTATCTTCAACACCCCAAGTTTGGAGGTAGCATTAAGAAGGGTAGTGACAGAGCAAACAGAATAGCTCAATCGCCTAATCAAAAAAATGGATATTTCCATAATTTAGAGCCCAATCCTGCACCAACACGAAAAGAGGATCCGATTAGCAGGATACTTAATTTCTACGATTTGATATTTGTGCGTAGCAAAACTACACGTCCGAAAGTGATTGTTCCTTCGGTAAAAACGGATATTTTATCACTTAACCCAGATGAGGAGCTATTAATCTGGTTAGGTCACTCTACGTTTTATATTCAAACAGAAGGGAAAAATATTATTACAGACCCTGTTTTTGGTGCTGCCGACCCTCTAGGTTCATTGAACACGCCTTTTGAGAGTTCAGAATCATATAGTGTTGATGATATACCAACACTCGACTATGTTATCATTACTCATGATCATTGGGATCACTTAGAGTATGAAACAATTAAGGCAATAAAAGATAGAACAGGTAAATTTATATGTCCGCTAGGTGTGGGGGCGCACCTAGAACATTGGGGAGTGGAGAGTAAAAAAATTATAGAGCTTGATTGGTATGAACATAGCAATTTGGATGGAGAGTTAACTTTAACGGCTCTTCCTGCTCGACACTATTCAGGTCGTTTGTTGGAAAAGAATCGCACATTGTGGTGTGGGTATATGTTAAGTAGTAACGGCTATAACCTTTATATTAGCGGAGATAGTGGCTATGGGGAAAATATTGGCGAGATAGCTGAACGTTTCCCTAATATTGATTTTGCTATTATGGAGAACGGGCAGTATAATATGCTATGGAGGCATATTCACTTTGTGCCACAAGATTTACTTAAAGCGCTAGGGGAGTTAAAGCCTAAAAGTTTTATCACATCTCACCATTCAAAATATGCCTTGGCACGCCACGTATGGAATGACCCTCATAATGCAATTTACGAAGCATCCCTCAAAGATTCAACGATAAATTTGCTATATCCAAAAATTGGTGAGATTCTAAGGTACAAAGAAGAGGGCTGGAGTGGTGAACAATGGTGGAAGTAACTAAGCATATATGCATAGATATCGGTACAT
>CAYJHM010000233.1:0-2810 GCA_964369935.1 uncultured Rikenellaceae bacterium | reverse complement strand
ATAATCTATATCTTGCATCACCTACTAAAGGTGTTGTTCGTTGTGTGGCTATCTAATATTTAGAATAATTTACTTTGACAGGGGCTATTTGAAAATAATTTTCAAATAGCCCCTGTCATAATAAAAGCTATTGCACAAAACACAAATTCAAGAAGGCTTTTTTAGATAAGCAAGTCATCTGCCGCACATTCTATTACTCTCAATTCTCAACGTAAAGCGCTACACTTGATGTTGCTCACAAGAGTAATGCAGTTATCAACGATTATTATTGTCGTCCAATAAAATAATATGTAAAATATTTGGCAGTTTAAAATTTTGTTAGTATATTTGCGAACAAACTAATAAACATGATAATGAATTTAGATAAAGAGAAGGCCGAGAGAGTTGCACGAATAGCAAAGGCATTAGCTCATCCAACAAGAGTTCTTATTTTGCAATTCTTAGCAAACGAGAATAGCTGTTATTTTGGCGACATAAGCGAGATAGTACCAGTATCGAATGCAACTATATCGCAACACTTGTCTGAGCTAAAAAATTCGGGTCTTATTATAGGCGAAATCGTTCCTCCTAAGAGTATGTACTGTATAGATCGGGAGGCTTGGCAAGAAGTGAAAGAGCTTTTCGGTTCGTTAATTGATTCGTGCTGTATTGATAAGAGATGTGGGTGTGAATAACCCACCTTTTTTTGAAAACATTGTTAGTTAATAGGCTAATAACTAAAAACAAATTACATATAAACTTAAAAAATTAATTATGAGTAAAAAGAGTGCTTTAGGTGCAACATCAGTTGGTGTATTATCATCTCTGCTAGCCTTTTTGGGCTTTGTTTCGTGTTGCGGAATGCCAATTTTGGCGGGAATTTTATCTAGTATTGGGGTTGGGGCAACGCAACTTTCATTTTTTGCCGAGTACCAACCATACTTCCTTCTTCTATCGATTATATCGTTAGGGTTCGGGTTCTGGTCGCTATACTTTAGACGAAGTGGTTCGGGGTGTTGCGCACCTCAGCCAACGAAAACTGATTCGTGTTGTACGCCCAAAAAAACGGTAGTTAAACCTACTGTCTCTCGTTGTGCTCCTAAAGGCGATCAAGTAAAATTCACCCCTACTGCTCCAGTAGTTGAAAAATCGGCTCAAAGTTGTTGCGATTCTTCGCCGAAGAAAAAAATGTCATTTAAAGCTGCCCTACCCCAGATTATTATATGGGTAGCTGCTCTTTTTGTAGCTAAGATTCTATATATTGATATGGGGAACCATATGAACGAAGGCGAGGGAATGAATACACTAATAGGAACAATGCAATATTTTGTTTTTATTGTGGTCGAGCTAATAGTGTTATTTGTTGCTATCACAGCAATAATCGAACTCATCATGATGCATATACCACAAACTAAACTACGTAAATGGTTATCTGGTCGTGGAATATGGGGTAACTTTTTTGCAACTATTTTCGGTGCGCTTACTCCGTTTTGTGCCTGCTCAACTATTCCTATGACTGTTGGTTTCCTTCGTGCAGGAGTGAGTTTTGGTAGTGTGATGTCATTCCTTATCTCGTCGCCACTTCTTAACCCTATTATCATAGGTATGCTTGTAGCATTAATGGGTATACAAGCAGCAGCTGTTTATTTTGTAGTGGCATTTGTAGCGTCGATTCTATTTGGTTACATTTTAGATAAAATGAATGGTGTTAAGTATGTTAAACCACAATATTTAAGTGGTGCTAATGGTTCGATTGATAACGTAGTACAAGAGGATGCTAGACGTAATTTACCTTTTGGTTTGAAATGTAAAGAGGGCGTACGTGCTGGATGGAACACTCTTAAACCAGTAATGGGCTATCTAATTATTGGTGTAGCTATTGGTGCTGGTATCTACGGTTACCTACCAGAGGAGTTAATATTAAAGATTGCTGGCGAGGATAATCCATTTGCTATTCCAGTTGCTGCTGTTATGGGTGTACCTCTATACATAAGGGCAGAAACAGCAATCCCTATTGGTATAGCCTTAATGGGTAAAGGAATGAGCGTAGGAGCCGTTATAGCCCTGATTATTGGCGGTGCAGGTATGGCTATACCAGAAATGTCGATGATGGCCAGCATCTTCAAACGCAAGCTAGTTGCTATGATTGTTATCGTAATATTCCTAACAGCCGTAATCGGAGGATATGTATTCAATATGGTTATGTAATATTTAAGTATAATTTAAATAGTGTGGTCGTCTTATAGAGTCTTGTACTCTAAAAGGCGACCTCACCACATATAATATAATTTAAAGCGAGTATAATAACTAGTCGCCCCTTTAAAAGGTTCAACAATTTACATGTCAATATTTTAGCTAAATATGTAACTTTAAATATCTACCAACTTTTTAATGATTTTATCTATTAGTCGGTTGATTTTTCGGTTTTTACTGGCATTTTTTCACTCTATCTATTCACCTTGTAGTCCACTACAAGGCAAATAGATAGAGCAAAAAACTACTCAGTAAAATTCCCAAAAACTCTAATCGCCTTCTTAATGGGCAACTAATTAATATAAGAATAGATTATTCTTACAAAAGCAATAGTTGAATTAAAGATCAAAAAAGCACGTTTATAACTAATTGATTAGCAGCATACAAATAAAAATCATAAAAAAATATTAAAAAAAAAGCAAAAAACGTTTGGTCAGAATAAAAAAAAGTTCTATCTTTGTGCTCGGAGAGATGGCAGAGTGGTCGAATGCGGCGGTCTTGAAAACCGTTGTACTGCAAGGTACCGGGGGTTCGAATCCCTCTCTCTCCGCCAAAAGCGATGTAAAATCGATGAAAAA
>CAYJHM010000232.1:0-2831 GCA_964369935.1 uncultured Rikenellaceae bacterium | reverse complement strand
AATCGCAAGGTAGTTACCAAGCATTACCTATATTATTAAAAGATATGGGTTACAGTTCTGCATTTATGCACGGAGGATATTCTAGCTCGATGTGTTTTAAGGCGTTTTGTGATATTGTGTTTATTGATAATTATCACTTTAGAGAGGAGTATCAGCGTGATAATGGCCAGGGTGATTATGATGGTAAATGGGGTATATGGGATCATAAATTTTTACCTTTTGCCCTAGAGGAGATTAATCAACTTAATACGCCATTTTTTACCACTATATTCTCACTATCATCGCACCACCCATTTGTTTTACCTGAGGGGTATAAAGGGCGTTATCCAGCATCATCAACACCCCTAAAACCTATGATGGCATATACCGACGAGGTGTTAAAAAACCTCTTTTACGAGGCAAGTAAAACAAGTTGGTATAATAATACTCTGTTTGTTATTACAGCAGACCATACAGGTGGAGCAGATACCGATTATTGGCGAACTTATCCATATTCGATGCGTGTTCCGTTACTATTTTACACCCCTAATGGGCAGTTGCCTGCCGAAGTTAGTACTAAAACAGCTGCGCATATTGATATTATGCCAACAATATTATCGCTACTAGGTTACAGCGGAGATAGTTTTGGATTTGGTTCGTCGTTACTAGAAGAGGGTAGTGGTTTAGCTATTATGGGGGGTAGCGAAAATTTCTGTGTTATTGAGGGAAAAATATTGTATCGTTTTGATAAGAGTGGATTATTAGCTACAACAGATATAGTTACTGGTAAGAGTGTTGAACCAACAAATTTAGAGTATATAAAATCATATATTAACAGCTACTTTGATACTATTGAAAGTAGAAATTATAGTACAAAATGAGAGAGGTATTACGATTTATAAACCGCTTTAGAATAAGGCTTAGAATTGATATATATTGCGCCACGATAGTAAGATTAGCTATTGTGTTATTACTTATGCAACAGAGTAGATTTCTTTTTTATGCCTTTAATAAAGGATTATTTCCTAATACCACTTACTCCGATTTACCAACATTAATGGCTGGGGGTTTAGTATTCGATTTGGCAGGTTTACTATATATGAATGCACTATTTATTATAATGCAGATATTACCATTTAAATTTACTCTTAATCCTATTTATCGTAAGGTTAGTAAGATAGTGTTTGTTGTATCAAATGGATTATTAATTTTAGCAAACAACCTCGATATTGCCTACTATCCATTTACTCTTAGGCGCAGTACAGCTCTTGTATTTAAGGAGTTTTCTAACGAGAGTAACGGTTTTGCTTTGGCGTGGGAGTTTATGACCGATTATTGGTATCTGTTTCTAATATCTACTAGTATGATAGTAGGAATAGCATTATCATATTCATCAATTAAGATTAAGCGGATTTTTCCTAATCGCCCTGTTATGTACTACCCATTTGCCTCTGTTATGATGTTTTTAACAGTGGTTCTATTTGTTGGTGGTGTGAGAGGTGGGTTTGCGCATAGTACACGACCAATAACCATAAGTAACGCCTCGCAATATGTTGTTCACGCTGGCGAAGAGAGTATTGTTCTTAATACTCCATTTTCGCTATTACGCACCTCAGGCGAAGAGCCTCTTCCGTTGCTCAACTATTTCGACGAAAATACGCTAAACACTATCTATTCGCCTATTCACAAGGCTGATGAAGGAGCAATAATGGACAAAAAAAATGTAGTTGTTATAATATGGGAGAGTCTAGGTAGCGAGTATGTTGGTGGGTATAATAAACACACTAATATTGATAATTATAAAGGTTACACTCCATTTTTAGATTCACTACTAGGGCACTCAACATACTTTTTACGCTCTTCAAGTTCGGGGAAGAAGTCTATCGATGCTATGGCTTCGATATTCTCCTCTATCCCATCACTAATCCAACCTTTTGTATTGAGCACGTACTCAAATAATAGGGTGCCATCTCTTGCTGCACTTCTTAAAGGCGAGGGTTACTCTACCTCTTTTTTTCACGGGGCACCTAACGGTTCGATGGGTTTAATGGCATACTCAAATAAGTTAGAGATGGGGGGTTATTATGGCAAGAGCGAGTATGATGCGTGGCGACCTAATAATAGTGATTTTGATGATATATGGGGTATATGGGATGATAAATTTATGGAGTATTTCTCTTACGAATTAGATAAAATGCCGCAACCTTTTTTCTCTTCAGTGTTTACACTGTCATCGCACCACCCATTTAAGTTACCTGCCGAGCGTGAAGGGGATTTTGACGAGGGTACTTTAGCTATGCATAAAGTTATTGGCTATACCGATAGTGCTATGCGTTCATTTTTCGAGAGGGCAAAGTCTAGCTCGTGGTATGATAACACTATTTTTGTAATTACGGGAGATCACCCCAACCAGTCGCAATACCCATATTACAATACAGTAGATAAGTCGTATAAAGTACCAATAATAATTTTCGACCCCTCGAAACCTACGCAACAGATGATTGATAAAGTAGCTAGCCATATAGATATTTTGCCAACAGTGATGCGCTATTTAGGTTACGAAAAGAGTTTCTTTAGCTTTGGTCAGAATCTATTACAAGAGGATACAAACAACTTTATAGTGGGCTATATGAATGGTTATTTAGTAGAAGATAGTAGTGGTTATCTGATATACAACAATGGTGTGTTAGAGAGCAAAACTACTCAGCCAACACACCTAGAAGATAAGGCAAAAGCATTTATCCAACACTTTAATAGTTCGATGATAAATAATAAACTTTATCTGACTCCCTAAAAAATAGGGAGATTCCCTAATACAATGTGTTAAAATAAAGCTAATATTTACCCCCATT
>CAYJHM010000231.1:2376-2840 GCA_964369935.1 uncultured Rikenellaceae bacterium | reverse complement strand
CTCATTAGCTGTAATGCCATCAATACATTCTACCTTTAGAGTCATAAAGGCTTTTGCTAACCATTCTGCTGATTCTACTAGCGATTCTATGATGACTGGCTCCATTACATTTAGCTCTAACTGAGCTGCTTCCGATGCCATAGATATAGTTACATCATTACCTATCACCTTAAAACACACCTGGTTAACTACTTCTGGAATAACTGGATTTACCTTTCCTGGCATGATAGATGAACCTGGCTGCTTTGGAGGCAGGTTAATCTCTGAAAGACCTGCTCTAGGCCCAGATGACATTAGTCGAAGGTCATTACATATTTTTGATAGCCTTATGGCAATCTGCTTAAGGTGAGACGAGTACCTTGTAAAACACGAGGTATCATGAGTTGCCTCAATCAGGTTTTCTGCAAGGGTAATCTTCCAGCCGCTAATCTGCTTAATGAACTTCGTACAGAATTCTGCGTAGC
>CAYJHM010000231.1:2133-2366 GCA_964369935.1 uncultured Rikenellaceae bacterium | reverse complement strand
GACTAGGAATTCCTCTGCTGCGCTATCAAGTTTGTCGATCTCGCTCTGCATTGCGTGAGCAAAAGCGCTAAAGCTCTGTCCTAAGGTCATTGGGACAGCATCCTGAAGCTGAGTTCTTCCCATCTTGATGATGTGGTTGAATTCCTCAGATTTCGCTTCAAAGGAAGCTACTAACTCCTGCAGTGCCTTCACTACGTCTTTGTGGATCATGTATAAGCCTAGGTGCATTGCCG
>CAYJHM010000231.1:0-2123 GCA_964369935.1 uncultured Rikenellaceae bacterium | reverse complement strand
GACTGAGCCATATTTACGTGGTCATTCGGGTTACAGAAATCATACTCACCATGCTCTTTACCCATAATTTCTAATGCTCGATTCGCAATAACTTCGTTAGCGTTCATATTGGCACTTGTACCGGCACCTCCTTGAATCATGTCTATCGGAAAATGTTCAATGTGCTGACCGTCAATCAATTCATTACAAGCCATTACCACTGCTTCTTTTATCTCATCAGAAACTAGGCCTAGCTTATGGTTCGCCATAATAGCACCTTTCTTCACGATACCGAAGGCTTTGATAAACTCAGGAAAATCACAAAGGTGATTATTGCTGATATCGAAATTTTCTAGACATCTAAGTGTCTGCACTCCGAACAATGCCTCTACAGGCACTTTTTTTTCACCAAGTAGGTCGTACTCAATGCGCGTTTTACCGCTGGTTTTGAAACTATATTTCTTCATTATTGTTTTTTTATATAAAATTATTAGCGTTTTCTAGTTGTTTTTTACTATTTATCAGAAAACACCATGCGAAGATAATAATTTATTACTAAGGTCAGCTATAATTTTTATTTTTTTACTTTGCTATCTAAAACTTTAAACAGGGCTATTAAGTACGGAATCGTCACAAAATATCACATTTCGATTACACTTGTTTAGCAATAAAATACAATAATTTAGCTTATGTTACATATCTTAACAGAAATTTAATGCACATAATTAAGGTAATTAGGAAATTAAGGATTATCTTTGCACCGAATTATAATAGATATATATGAAGAGAACAAAGATTATTTGCACTGTATCAGACAGGAAGTGCCAACCAGAATTTATTAAATCCCTATACGACGCAGGGATGAATGTTATCCGTATTAATAGTGCGCATAACACGCCAGACACCGCTCTAGAAATTGTGAAAAACGTTAGAAAGGTATCAAATGATATAGCTATACTTATCGACACCAAAGGACCAGAAATCAGATTGACCCCAATGGAGCCAGAAGATGGTATAGGTATCAAGACTGGAGACACGATTAAATTTAAGGATGGTATTGACCAAATTTGCACAGCAGAAGCTTTGTACACAAGCTACGGGCAGATGGTCGCAGAACTTCACGTTGGAGCTAATATCCTTATTGATGATGGTGATATTTCATTAACTGTTATATCTAAAGAAGATGACTATCTAATCGCTGAAGCGAACAATGATGGAGTTATCAAAGGTAAAAAGAGTATTAACTTACCTAACGTATCTGTAAACCTGCCTTCACTAACTCCGAAGGACAGAGATTTCATCAAATGGGCGATCGAGCAAGACCTAGACTTCGTAGCACACTCTTTTGTTAGATCTAAAAATGACCTAGCAGAAATCAAAGAGATTATCGAAGCAAGCAACAGCCATCTTAAAATCATCTCTAAAATCGAGAACCAAGAAGGTGTAGACAATATCGATGAGATCTTAGACGACACATATGGTATCATGGTAGCTAGAGGTGACCTAGGTATCGAGATTGCAGCAGAGAAGATTCCTATTATCCAAAGAGAAATCATCCACAAATGTAGAATACGTAAGAGACCAGTTATCGTGGCTACTCAAATGCTACACTCGATGATCGAGAATCCAAGACCTACAAGAGCAGAGGTAACAGACGTGGCTAACGCTATCTTTGAATACACAGATGCTATCATGCTTAGTGGAGAAACTGCATATGGAAAATATCCAGTAGAATCAGTAGAGACTATGACTAAGATTGCATGCGAAATAGAGGCAAAACACGCACCGTCTCTAGATATCGCTATCAAATCTATCAAAGAGCCTATCTCAGTAATTCTTGCTAGATCTATAGTAGAAGCAAGCATGAAACTTCCTATCAAATCTATCTTGATCGATACTATGTCAGGAAGAACTGGAAGATATTTATCAGCATCCAGACCAAATATTCCAATCCATGTAAAATGCTACCAAGAGCACGTACAGCGCGAACTAGCTCTTTCATATGGTGTAAAATGCCAATGCATGATTCCAACTCCTACAAAAGATGAATTCGTTAAAAAATCAGTACAATCACTAATCGAAGAAGGTGTAGTAAAGAAAGAAGAATTAGTCGGAGTGCTAGCTGGAAGTTTTGGAGAAAGAAC
>CAYJHM010000230.1:0-2841 GCA_964369935.1 uncultured Rikenellaceae bacterium | reverse complement strand
TACGCAACAGACAAAAATAATAGTACAATTAAATATATGCCTTATGGAGATATAATAGATGAGAGTAGAGATACCAGAGATAATTGGACTATACGAGCTCAATTAAATTTTAATAAAGGTTTTATGGATAACAAGCATCGAGTTACTGCTCTTCTAGGTAGCGAGGTGCGTAGAGATCAATATAACTATAATAGCTATGCTACTCGTGTTGGTTATAATCAAACAGCAGGTTCGTTTGCAGATACAAATATCAAAGACTGGAATGGGTTAATAGATTATGCGAATATGATTGCGCCGCCTGCGCAGTGGTTAATGTTTAAGATGGATAAAGGCTCTATACTACAACAGGATAATAGATATGCCTCGTGGTATGGAAATGCTTCATACGAGTATAATTCAAAATATATTATAAGTGGTTCGATGCGTTTAGACCTTACAAACTTCTTCGGTACCGACCCTACATATAGATATAGACCATTATGGTCAGTTGGAGGTACTTGGAAGTTGAATGAGGAAAAGTTTTTTGATTTTGATTTTATTGATAGGCTAAATATCAGAATGTCGTATGGTATTAATGGTAATATAGCAATGAACCAAGGGCCGTTCTTGATATTAGGTGTTGGCTCTTATTCAGATGTTACGGGTGGTACATCATACGAAATTTCGTCACCTCCGAATAATCAGCTTAGATGGGAGAAGACAGCAACAACTAATATAGGCTTTGATTTATCGCTACTTAGAGGTAACATTAATATTATTTTCGATTACTATAATAAATTATCAACAGATCTACTTGCTTATGATGCTATTGACTGGTCTACTGGATTTGATAAGTTAATGAAGAACGTAGGTTCGATAAGAAATAGAGGAATCGAACTTACTGTTAATGCAAATATTATAAATAAAAATAAGTTCCGTTGGAACACATCTGCAATTTTTACATATAATAATAATCAAGTGTTAGAGTATAATTTGAACCGCCCTTGGGTGTCATCTTGGCTGTCAGTGAGTCAAAATGCCGAGGGTTATCCAAGTCGTTCGTTATTTGCTTATAGGTTTGCAGGCATAAATAGCGAAGGAGGTAGTACAGGCTATACACAGAGTGATGAAGTTATGTCGTTAATGAATTTAGGAAGTGATGATTTAGTGCATGCGGGTACTGTTATTCCTCCTGTTGATTTATCGTGGACTAATACATTATCATATGGACAGTTCGATTTATCGTTTATGTTTGTATCAAAGCTAGGGGCAATATTTAGACGAGATGGTTTCGTTGGATCGAACTACAATAGTCGCTATTTTGATGAGCGTTGGCAGAAACCGGGTGATGAGGAGATAACCAATTATCCAAAATTCACGCTGTGGAGCTCGGAGAGATTCTATATGTCGTACACCGACCTGCTAATAACTTCGGCAGACTATGTTAAACTGAGAGACTTAACTTTGACATATAATCTGCCAAGTGCAACGATAAAGAAAATTGGATTATCTAGCGCAAAGGTTTATCTGCAAGCACGTAACCTATTCACTATTACTGCAAATAATTATGGTATAGACCCTGAAAGCTTAGGAGGCTACGAGGTTGAGATGAACTCAAGTGTTGATGAGCAACCAAATGTGGTATTTCCAATTACTCCAGAGTTTTATGTTGGAGTGTCTATCAGTTTTTAATTAATTTTACATAAATAATAATCAAATTATAAACGTATGAAAAAGATAGTAATAGCACTGTTTATACTACTAGGTTTAGTATCATCGTGTGGCAAATTCTTATATGTTAAGCCAGTAGGTAAAATGATACCTACGGAGATTCAAGAGTTTGATAATCTACTAAATAATACCAAAACAATATCGCATAACTACTCTGATAATGGTGACGCATCTGCATTGACAGGATTTTCTGACAATATTAATATGTCTGATTTAGTTATCAAGTATGCATACGATAAACAGTCGTCGTATATACAAAATATGGCAACCTATATTTTTAGCTCGCCATACCTTAACTATACTCTCCCTGATTTATATATGGATTATGGTGTTTATCGCCAAGTGGGACTTTTTAATAATGTTATTGATGGTATTCGTGATTTAGGCGAGGAAGATAGCCAATATGGAAGTGAGGTTATTGCTCAAGCAATGGTTGGTCGTGCTTGGACTTATATACACGCAGCTATAACTTACGGGCCTATGTATGTTAATGGGGGCGATAATAGTACAAAAGTTATATCATATCGTACCGAATCTGATCCTAGTATCCCATCGCCACCACTTTCAACTACCGAGGAGGTGTTTATGTTTGCCGAACAAGATTTGCTTTATGCAATAGAGCACTGTCCGAATTTAGTTAATAATCCATCTCGTGCCTCTCGTGCTGCTGCACACGCTGTGTTGGCTCAATTATATATGTACAAGGCTGATTATGACAATATGTATAAGCATTCAAAAATTGCGTGGGAGATGCAATTGTCGAATATGGGCTCGACAGATAATATGTTCTATAACTTTAACGATTTTGAGTATGAAAGTAAGATTGTAAACGTTGATCCTGGTGTAGATTTGCGTACAATGCTGAAAATTATAACCCCTGATAATTTACACTTTAAGAGTTATAATAAAGAGAATCTATTCTATCGTATATGTACATATTATTCTGCTTATACACGCCCTAGCGAAGAGTATTTAAACCTGTTTACTGATGGGGATTTGCGTAAAGAACTATTCATTATGTACGATAGCGGTTATAAAGAAGTGTTTACTGGTATGGGGGCAAATGGAGGTGATTTATCTGTTGCTGAACCTATTGCGCTGGTTGATGTACGATACAGTAAAAGTCCTATG
>CAYJHM010000229.1:0-2843 GCA_964369935.1 uncultured Rikenellaceae bacterium | reverse complement strand
GAAATTACGTAAGAATTTTATAATTTTACAGCTCGATAATTAACTAATCAACACAATTTTGATATAACAACAATAATAATAGTGATTTATGGCAAATCTAAACAAAGAACAGCAATATTCATACGATGAGTCGGTGGGTTGTGCTAACGAGTATTTTTTAGGAGATAACCTTGCGGCTACTGTTTGGGTAAGTAAGTACGCACTTAAAGATTCGGCAGGTAATATCTATGAGAAGTCGCCTGAGCAGATGCATAAGCGAATAGCCTCTGAATTGGCACGAATCGAATCTACGTATAGCAATCCACTTAGCGAGGATTATATTTTCTCTTTGCTTGATAAGTTTAAGTATTTAATCCCACAAGGGGGGCCTATGACTGGAATAGGTAACGACCTTCAGATTGCATCGCTATCTAACTGTTTTGTTATTGGTCACAAAAAACCAGCAGACTCTTATGGTGGTATCATACGTATCGACGAGGAGCAGGTTCAACTTATGAAACGACGTGGTGGTGTAGGTCACGATTTATCACATATTCGCCCTACTGGCTCGCCTGTAATGAATAGTGCCTTAACATCTACTGGTGTAGTGCCGTTTATGGAGCGTTACTCGAACTCTACTCGTGAGGTTGCACAAGATGGTCGTCGTGGCGCTTTGATGCTATCATTCTCTATTAAGCACCCTGATGCTGAAAGGTTTATTGATGCTAAAATGATTGAAGGTAAGGTAACAGGCGCAAATATATCTATAAAGTTAGATGACGAGTTTATGCGTGCCGCTATCGCTCAGAAAGGGTATATGCAAACATTCCCTATCGATTCAGATAAGCCTGACTATATTAAAGAGATTGATGCTTCTGCCCTATGGAGAAAGATTGTACATAATGCATGGAAATCGGCAGAGCCAGGTATTCTGTTTTGGGATACTATAATCCGTGAGAGTGTACCTGACTGTTATGCTGAAGATGGATTTACCACTGTGTCAACTAACCCTTGTGGCGAAATTCCTCTTTGTCCTTATGATAGTTGTAGATTATTAGCAATTAACCTGTATAGTTATGTAAAAAATCCATTCACTAGCGAGGCGGAGTTTGATTTCGAATTATTGGCTAAACATGCCAATGATGCTATGCGATTGATGGATGATATTATAGATCTTGAGCTTGAGAAGATTGATGCAATAGTAAAGAAGATAAACACCGACCCTGAAGAGGACGATATTCGTCGTGTTGAGTACGAACTATGGCAAAAAATTAAGCACAAGTCGTCGTTAGGTCGCCGTACAGGCCTTGGAATAACTGCTGAGGGAGATATGCTAGCTGCTCTTAATTTAACTTACGGTTCTGAGGAGGCTATCGAGTTCTCTACTTTAGTGCATAAAACAGTAGCATTATCGGCTTATGGTGCATCGGTAGAGATGGCTGAAGAGCGTGGTGCATTCTCTATCTTTGATGCTGCAAAAGAGGAGAATAATCCATTTATTCTACGAATTAAAGAGGCTGACCCTGCTCTATACGAGCGTATGGTTAAATCAGGAAGGCGTAATATTGCAATGCTTACTATTGCACCTACTGGAACTACATCGCTTATGAGTCAAACAACATCAGGCATCGAACCAGTGTTTAAGCCATTCTATAAGCGCCGTAGAAAGGTTAATCCAAATGATAAATCAATAAATATTTCATTCACCGACGATTCGGGCGATTCGTTTGAAGAGTATTTTGTATTCCATCACAAGTTCCTTGAGTGGGCTAAAATCAACGGATACAAGGAGGAGGATGTATTTAATATGAATGTCGATCAGATTGAAGAGCTAGTTAAGGAGTCACCATATAACAAAGCAACATCGGATGATATTGATTGGATAAACAAAGTGAAGTTACAAGGTGCTGTTCAAAAATGGGTTGATCACTCAATATCTGTAACTGTTAATCTTCCTAACAATGCAACTGAGCAGCTCGTAGGGCAGGTTTATCAAACAGCGTGGGAGTGTGGTTGTAAAGGAGTTACTGTATATCGTGATGGTTCACGTGAGGGGGTTCTTATCTCGGCTAAAAGTACAAACAGCAACTTCTCTCAAGATAGAAGTACCCTAAAGCGTCCTGCTGTATTGACCGCTGATGTGGTAAGATTCAAGAATGGAAACGAAGAGTGGATTGCCTTTGTAGGATTGATGGATGGCGAGCCTTACGAGGTATTTACTGGTAAAATAGAGGAAGATGCCCTATATATACCTAAGCATATAAAGAAGGGTGCTATTATCAAGGTACGTGAAGAGGACGGATCTAAGCGTTACGATTTCCAATACGAGGATAAGTATGGTTATCGCAACACAATAGGAGGTATTTCTAGACTCTTTGACGAGACATACTGGAACTATGCAAAGCTAATATCTGGCGTATTGCGTAATGGTATGCCAATTGTTCAGGTAACTAATCTAGTATCGTCGTTAAGTTTCAATATCGAGACTATTAATACTTGGAAAAATGGTGTTGCACGTACACTAGCTAAGTATATCCCATCGGGAACAAAGCTAACTAAGAAATGTTCGAAGTGTGGCGAAGAGAGTTTAGTTTACCAAGAGGGATGTTTAGTGTGTACAAGCTGCGGCGATTCAAAGTGCGGTTAATATAGGCTAATTCGCAAAACTCTAGTTCAAGAAGGCTTTTCCCATAAGCACGTCATCTGCGGCACATTCTCTTGCGAGTAATGCACCACAGCTAACGCACTTATGGGGAAAGCGGACACTTTGGGCTGCGTTCAAAACAAAATATTACCCCCATTTTTGAGATAATTCTCAGAAATGGGGGTAAATATTAGCTTTTAGTTATTTTAACACATTGTAA
>CAYJHM010000228.1:1504-2879 GCA_964369935.1 uncultured Rikenellaceae bacterium | reverse complement strand
TGTGTGCAGTTGTAACTATTTTAACTAAATCAGCCCCCTTTTCAAGACACCTATTATATATAGATTGTAATTTATCTATTGTATCAGTACCTTCAAAATTATGATACGAGAGAATTAATTTACAACCATAAGTTTTTGCGTGGTTCTTTATTGATGTAATATATTCATCGGGGGCCTCAATCTCAACGTCTATATACTTCGCACCTCTCTCGATTACGTGAATCATCTGCTTGTAGGCATATTCGATGCTACTATTAGCTACCCTACAAGTATAGATTATATTTTTATGGACAAGCAATTGAGTAAGCTGATCTAACTCTAATCGACACAAATCCCCCCTTATTTCAGCCATTTGGCACGATGACAGAATCTCTGCACATTTATTATAATCCTGTTGGTTGATACTAACACAAATCATAAACCAATCCTTTCAAATCATTCAACCCAATCATCTTATCTTCCACCTGCTCTAGTGCAAGCGGTAATATAAAGTGAATATCTGCCCCTGAAACCTTTTTATCATTAACAATCACATTAATCAGTTGATTAATTGTAATACCTTTTGGAATATTCACTGGTAAACCAATAGCCAAAAGATTATCGGCTAACTGTTTAGCAAAATCCCCTTTGCAATCGGCTACTTTTTCGGCAATTTTAGCGGCTAAAACTAAACCTATACTTACTGCTTCACCGTGCATTATCACCTCATCATCACTATAATGCTCGTCGCATACCGTCTCGATAGCGTGGGCAAAAGTATGCCCTAAATTTAAAAGACGTCTCTCACCATCCTCAAATTCGTCTCTTTCAACAACTTGATTTTTAAGCTCTGCACACCTAGCAATTATATTAGCTAAAACTTGCTGCTGAGGAAATTCTCCGCTCTCTTTCACGATATACGAGCCACAACTATTAAAATAATTTTGAAGTGTAGTAAAGTAACTAACCGCCTCGCTATATGTCTTTTTATCAAATATTATAAATATTTTCAACACCTCGGCAATCCCTGCTCTAAACTCCCTAGGTTTGAGGGTAGTAAGTAACTGCGGAGAGATTAAAATAAACTCTGGCTGTCTAATTATCCCCACAATATTTTTATACGAGTTAAAATTTACACCATTTTTACCCCCTATCGATGCATCAACCTGCGCAAGAAGCGTTGTTGGTATAAATCCAAATTTAACCCCTCTTTTATATACGGATGCTACAAAACCTACTATATCAGTTGTTATACCACCACCCACTCCAAGTATAAAGGCATCACGATCTGCCCCCATAATCAATAGCTGTTCTACTACGTATGAAACAGTATCAAAAGTTTTTAATCTCTCGCTGGTTTCAATCTCAATTATTCGGCACTGCGCAAATTGTGAAT
>CAYJHM010000228.1:0-1494 GCA_964369935.1 uncultured Rikenellaceae bacterium | reverse complement strand
ATATAGCGATTTAAGGTTCCTATCAATAATAACATATACCCCACTGTTCTTGGGGATATAGTTACTAAAGTCACCTACTGATTCGCATATATATATGTTATTCATAGTTATATATTGTAATTACACCTTAGATTGCACCCTAATTATAGCCGCAACAATTACGACTGTTACAAAGTTAGTGATATATTTTGAATATCATTAACAATTGACCAAAAAATTAGTTTTTAGAAGTTCCCTTAATGCTAAGGCTCCTTTTTAAGGGACGACTACATAGAGAAAAAATATAACTACGACTGCTACATTTACGTAAAAAATGTTATACTCATTTGTATTTTTCAATTATATTAAGTAATTTTGTCTGATTTTTCTAGTAAAATACAAAAGCAGTATGATAAGCAACTTACTTCTAAATAGTTAAATCATTCAATAAAATATAAAAATGAGAAAAGTAGTTTTATACATAGCAATGAGCCTTGACGGATATGTTGCAGACAATAATGGAGGGGTTGATTGGCTATTAGGTGATGGCTCTGATCCTACGAACGCAGGAACATATGAGCAATTTTATAATAGTATCGACACTGTAATTTTGGGCTACAAAACATATCATCAGATAGTTACCGAACTATCGCCAGACAACTGGGTTTACGACGATAAGGATTGCTATGTTCTAACCCACAGAGATATCGCATCGCATGATGATATCTGCTTCACAGATGAGACTCCTAGCGATTTAATTAAGATTGTACGCGATGCCGAGGGTAAAGATATTTGGATATGTGGTGGTGCAGCAATAGCACAGCAACTATTGGCAGATGATATGATTGACGAGATGCGTATCTGCGTAGCTCCTACTATTCTTGGGGGAGGAGTTTCTCTTTTCGGAGAAACTAAGAGAGAATTTAAACTTATCTCTACAACCACTTATAATGGGTTTGTAGAGTTACACTATTCCAGAAAATAATCTAGGAGATGGAATTAAAAAAAATGATTTTTGCCGACATATACCCACTCTATATAGCAAAAGCAGAGAGAAAGGGAAGGACAAAAGAGGAGGTTGATAGAGTAATCTGTTGGTTAACAGGATACACAATAACACAGATAGAGGAAAAAGTTGCTCTAAGGGTTAATTTTGAAATGCTACTCACTTCGGCACCAGAGATGAACCCTAATAGGAAGCTAATTACTGGCAGTGTATGTGGTGTAAAAATAGGCAATATAGAAGACAGTATCACAAAAGATATACGCCGCCTCGACAAACTAGTAGATGAGTTAGCCAAAGGTAAGTCCATCGAGAAAATACTTAGGGAGATTCCCTAAATGCGAATCACTTGACTTGCAACGTGTTAAAACAACTAAAAGCTATTATTTACCCCCATTTATGAGAATTACCTCAAAAATGGGGGTATTATTTTGTTTTGAACGGAGCCCAAAGTGTCCGCTTTTTCCATAAGTGCGTTAGCTGTGGTGCATTACTCTTGTGAGTAACCGCAG
>CAYJHM010000227.1:0-2905 GCA_964369935.1 uncultured Rikenellaceae bacterium | reverse complement strand
CAGTATTGGCAATTCGCTCTTCTTTATTTTTATATGCCTCGAACAGGCGCTCTGATAATTTGTCGGCTAAGGCATTAACTTTAAGTGATTTGTATTCATCTTTGTCTGTTATTCCACTATCTGTTGATACAACACGAATGAATTCCAGATTGAAATCCTCAAGGTCTATTCCCTCATTATTTTGTGCGAATACATTAGCAAAATCACCAATCATATTGTTAATATCCAACTCTAAACGCTCGCCATACAGAGCATTACGACGACGTGTATAGATAACCTCACGTTGCGAGTTCATAACATCATCATACTCTAGTAAGTGCTTACGTACACCAAAATGGTTCTCCTCAACCTTCTTCTGCGCACGCTCGATAGCACTATTCATCATGCCAGCTTGAAGAGCCTCACCCTCCTTGTGTCCGAAACGGTCTATAACTTTTGATATACGGTCTGAACCAAATAGGCGCATAAGGTTATCTTCGAATGATACAAAGAATTGAGATGAACCTGGGTCTCCTTGACGCCCTGAACGACCACGTAACTGACGGTCTACACGACGAGACTCGTGGCGCTCGGTTCCGATGATAGCAAGACCTCCTGCCTCTTTTACATCTGGTGTTAGCTTAATATCGGTACCACGACCTGCCATATTGGTTGCGATAGTTACCTGACCTTTACGGCCAGCTTCTTGAACAATCTGCGCCTCACGTTGGTGCTGCTTAGCATTTAGTACATTATGAGAAATTCCACGCATTTTTAGCATCTTAGCAAGTAGCTCTGACACCTCAACCGAAGTTGTACCCACAAGGACAGGGCGTCCTTGCTGCACCATTTTATTGACCTCTTCGATAACGGCTGCATATTTCTCACGCTTTGTTTTGTAAATCAAATCGTTACTATCGATACGTACTACAGGGCGGTTAGTTGGGATAACCACAACATCTAGTTTGTAGATATTCCAAAACTCGCTCACCTCTGTCTCTGCTGTGCCCGTCATACCAGACAATTTATGGTACATACGGAAGTAGTTTTGAAGAGTGATAGTTGCAAAAGTTTGAGTAGCTGCCTCGATATGAACATTCTCTTTTGCTTCGATTGCTTGGTGTAAGCCATCAGAGTAGCGACGTCCCTCCATTATACGACCTGTCTGCTCGTCTACAATCTTTACCTTATTATCCATTACTACATACTCCACATCCTTTTCGAACATAGCGTATGCTTTAAGAAGTTGATTGACAGTATGTATACGCTCTGATTTTAGCGAATATTCACCGTAAACAATACTCTTCTTCTCCTCTTTCTCCTGGTCTGTTAGCTCCTCTTTGTCGATAGCATTAAGTGTAACGGCCATCTCAGGAAGTATAAAGAATTTATTATCCGAAAATGCTGCAGATAAGGTATCAACTCCTCTATCTGTTAGCTCCGTTGAGTTTAATTTCTCGTCTATAACAAAAAGAAGATCGTCTGTTATTTCGTGAAGTCTTTTATTCTTCTCTGCAATATATACGTTCTCGGTCTTTTGCATCAGAGACTTCATCCCCTGCTCGCTTAAAAATTTAATTAGCGGGCCATATTTAGGTAATCCTTTATGGGCACGGAATAGAAGTATTCCACCCTCCTCAGTCTTTCCATCAGCTATTAGCTTTCTAGCTTGTGCTAACATTTGAGTTACTTCGCTCTTTTGTAGGTTGTATAGTCGGCTAATATGCGGATTATACTCCTCAAACATCTGATCTTCACCTCTAGGGACAGGGCCACTGATAATTAACGGGGTACGTGCATCATCAATAAGTACCGAGTCTACCTCATCAACAATAGCGTAGTGATGCTTGCGTTGTACTAGCTCCTCGGGCTGATTTGCCATATTATCACGCAGATAGTCGAAACCAAACTCGTTATTTGTTCCGTATGTAATATCTGAAAGGTAAGCCAAACGACGACTTAAGGTATTTGGCGAGTGCTTATCAATACAATCAACACTTAGGCCATGGAATTCGAACATTGGTCCCATCCACTCCGAGTCACGACGAGCAAGATAATCATTCACCGTTACAACGTGAACACCCTTGCCTGTTAGGGCATTAAGGAATACTGGTAGGGTAGCAACTAATGTTTTTCCTTCTCCAGTAGCCATCTCGGCAATCTTACCAGTGTGTAGTACAACACCACCAAAAAGTTGCGAGTCGTAGTGTACCATATCCCATTTAACTGTATTACCACCCGCGCTCCAGCTATTGCTGAAGTTAGCGTTATCACCCTCAATTACAACATAATCTTTTGTTGCTGCTAGGTGCCTATCAAAATCGGTGGCGCTAACAGTGATAGTTGTGTTCTCGGTGAATCGGCGAGCAGTATCTTTAACGATAGCAAACACCTCAGGTAGTACTTCAAGGAGTACAGCCTCGAGTTTACTATCGATTGTTTTAACTAGTTGATCTATCTCGTTTGATAACTTATCTTTGGTAGATATGTCGGTATCAGGAAGTTCGAGAGTTGCCTTAGCCTCAACAATTCGAGCCTCGTCTGCAGCTATCACCTCTCTAATCTTAGCTTTTATCTGCTCGGTCCTACTACGTAACTCGTCGTTCGATAGTGCGCTAATTGATGGGTAGATATCTTTTACCTTTTTAATATAAGGCTCCACCTCTTTTCTATCTTTGTCACTCTTTGTTCCGAAAAATAGTTTCAGAACCCCTTTCATCATATTTGCCATATAGTATACTACTAAATTTTATGTTATAACGGACAAAGATAATGAAATTTTATCTAAATTTAAACTTTTTTTTTTATTTTTTTATCCGCTTGCCTCTTACAGCATAATACAGAGCCGCTAAACTGCCCAGATAAATTGTTGATTAAATGAAATGGTTAATCCGAAAAATATTATATACCTTATATATAATAAGTA
>CAYJHM010000226.1:0-2911 GCA_964369935.1 uncultured Rikenellaceae bacterium | reverse complement strand
AAATATTAGCTTTTAGTTATTTTAACACATTGCAAGTCAGGTGATTTGCAATTAGGGAATCTTTCCGTTTTAAAGTACTGTAAATCAAATAATTTATTTTACAGAGCTTATTCTAACTCTATCATTACAAAACCTTTAGGCACCGAATTGCCGACCTCTACGTTAATAGATTTAACCTTTGAACTTAATGGCGATGTGATTATATTATCCATCTTCATAGCACCAAATAACATTAATACATCCCCCTCGTTTACTTGATCGCCCACTGATACTTTTATCTCTACGATAGTACCAGGGATAAACGCGGTAATATGTTTAGGGTTAGCTGGTTGCCAGCCCCCACGGTTACTGTATTTAGACGGTGTACGCTCGGTATAATACACACCACTTTCGAGAGCTATCTCAATCAAATTTTTATCTTCGCTCATAATAAACTCTTTTACAATGGAATTACACCGTGTTTCTTCTTTGGTTGCTCAACTATCTTATTCTTAGACACCTTAAGAGCGTGCTTCAAATACTCTCTAGTCTCTTCAGGGGTAATAACAGCATCTACGTATCCTCTCCCTGCTGCTACATAAGGGTTAGCGAACTTATTTTTGTACTCCTCAATCTTTTCGGCACGCATAGCCTCAGGATTTTCAGCAGCCTTTATCTCTTTAGCAAAGATAATGTTAGCTGCACCTTCTGGTCCCATAACGGCAATTTCTGCATTTGGCCAAGCAAATACAAAATCAGCTTTTAAGTGCTTCGAACTCATAGCTATATATCCACCACCGTATGCCTTACGAAGTATAACAGTTAATTTAGGAACTGTAGCCTCGCTGTATGCGTATAGTAACTTAGCTCCGTGACGTATAACACCTGCATGCTCTTGATCTACACCTGGAAGGTAACCCGGAAGGTCTTCTAATGTAACAATAGGAATATTGAATGCATCACAGAAACGGATAAAACGAGAAGCTTTATCAGATGAGTCGCAATCAAGAACTCCAGCCATTACATTTGGTTGATTAGCAATAAACCCAACTACCTCACCATCAATTCTACCATATCCCACAACTATATTAGCTGCATATAGCTCCATAACCTCAAGGAAATCACTGTCATCAACAATTGCCTTAATTACCTCTAACACATCATAAGGTTTAGTTGGGTCGTTTGGAACAATCGAGCCAATGTTATACTCTGTTTTAGGCTCGCTAGAAGCGAAATTCTTAGTACCATCACTATTATTTGCAGGAATCGTTGCTATTAATTTACGTATCTGCCCAAAACACTCCTCTTCGCTACGAGCAAAGAAGTGAGCATTTCCTGTAACCTCGCAGTGCACACGAGCTCCACCAAGCTCTTCAGCATCAATTTTCTCTCCTAACACTGTCTCAATAACACTTGGGCCAGTGATAAACATTTTCGAGATATTATCAACAACAAAAACATAATCAGTAAGGGCAGGTGAGTATACTGCTCCTCCAGCACAAGGGCCTAAAATAACTGATATTTGAGGTATAACACCACTTGCCATTGTGTTACGATAGAATATCTCACCATAACCAGCAAGTGCATTCACACCCTCTTGAATACGTGCACCACCCGAGTCGTTAATACCAATTAAAGGTATTCTCATTGATAGTGCATAATCCATCACTTTTGTTATCTTCTTAGCGTGGTTAAGCCCTAACGAGCCACCATAAACTGTAAAATCTTGAGCAAATACAGCAACAGGCGAACCATTAATAGTACCTGTTCCTATCACTACACCATCACTAGCTAGGCTCTTATTAATCATACCAAAATCACGACAATCGTGCTGCATAAAGGTATCATATTCGAAGAATGACCCCTCATCTAGTAGAGCATCTATCCTCTCTCTGGCAGTTAATTTTCCTAGAGATTTTTGCTTGTCAATAGCGGCTTGACCCCCGCCTAGAGCTATCTCCTCCTTTTTCTTAATTAATTCGTTAATTTTGCTATTTTCCATCTTTCTTTATAATTTCATACAATTTTCAATATAAAGATACAGTGATTATCATATATACCTCCTCTTTGTGTTATATTCGCACTAAACGCGATAATATATCTAAATCAACTATTAGGGGCTATGAATCAACACATTAACCTATATTATTTTAGGTAATATAAATATCCTTAAAATCTCTTTTAAGTATTTATACCCACACAAACGATGCAAAGATAATATTTTTTTTTATAATAGCCAAAAAAATGCACACTCACATCGCTGCGAGTGTGCTATAAAACATAACGCTAATATATTAAAGGATAGCGTCTATCTTAGCTGCTAGGGCTGCTTTTGTAGCTGCACCAACCTGCTTATCAACCACTACACCACCTTTAATAAAAATGATAGTAGGGATATTTCTCACCTTGTAGACAGCAGCTACCTCATCAGCTGAATCTACGTCGCACTTACCTACAACAGCACGTCCTTCGTACTCTGTTGCTAATTCATCAACGATAGGAGAAATCATCTTACATGGACCACACCACTCAGCCCAAAAATCTATAACTACTGGTTGTCCAGACTCAACTAACTCTTTGTAGTTGTCATTTGTTACTTGAAATGCCATAACTTTATAATATTTAAAAATTAAATTAATTCAACAATTATCCTGCAAATATATATCTATTTTTCCGATTGTCAAAATTTTTTTATCACTAAAAACTATTAAAATATTTATTAATCTAATAATCAGCTAGAGTAAAACAATTTATTATATCTGTTATTATTTGATTATTAGATTAATAAATATGATATCATTAAAAAGTACAAAAAAAATGTTACAATAGTTTTGGATATTTAAAAAATATTCGTAACTTTGCACCGAAATCAAGGTAAATAATGGCACCGTAGCTCAACTGAATAGAGTAGCTGACTACGGATCAGCCGGTT
>CAYJHM010000225.1:0-2955 GCA_964369935.1 uncultured Rikenellaceae bacterium | reverse complement strand
CTTCAAATCAATAAATTCTCTCTATTAATATTATGATAAAATCAAACTTCGACAGCGAAAAATATCTTCAACGAATAGGATTTAACGGAGATATAGACAATACATTTTCAACACTGAAGGCTCTACATAAGGCGCACTTAATGACAATTCCTTTTGAAAATTTTGATATTCAGTTAGGTCGAGGAATTGATATTTCAGACGAGGCGGTTTTTAAGAAGATAGTACTTTGTAATAGGGGTGGTTATTGTTACGAAACAAATGGGTTGTTTCTTCGAGCTCTTAAGCATTTTGGATTTAATGCTCGTGCATTAATGGCTCGTGTACATACCTTGGAAGGACCAACGGGAAGAGGTCATCAGATAACATTAGTAAAAATTGATAACGAGGAGTGGATTGTAGATTTAGGGTTTGGAGCTGCTAACCCAAGTGAGCCATTACCGCTAGTATATAATTCGGAGCTAGCTGCCAACGAACAGCATTTTAAATTGCTTAAAGATGAAAACTTTGGGGCAATATTGCAGATTAAAAAAGATGGGGAGTGGAGTAATCTATATAGCACCGATTTCACTTACACCTGCCATGGCGACCGTACTCTTGCAAATCACTACTCTTCGACGCACCCAGCTTCACTATTTGTTACATCTCGAGTAGCTGCTTTACGCCTTGAAGGAGGTGAAATTACATTGCTAAATAACATTATTAAGCATAAGCAAAGCGATAATATTATCACTACTATTTTGCCCGAAAATGATGATTATATTTCAGCCATAGAAAAGTATTTTAATATTTCTCTCAATGTTAATTATTCAAATCTTAGAAATATTAATGTGTAAAAGCTGATTTTCTGTTTGTAATTCTTTTTTGCAAACCTATAATAAGTGATGTTAATTGCTCGGTAAACAATCGCGATTTTGCCAATGTCAAACTATTGTTTATTAGTTTAAATTGCTGAATGTTATGTGTTGTATGCGAAAATTAAACAAAGCTCTCTTTGAATATGAATTGTGAATTGAATACGCCAAGCTATCTCATACCAGCTATCCCAATCCTACATAGCTCTCCTCACAACGCTGTCGTTCCAAACCGCTCCCAACCCAAAACCTAAAAACAACGGTAGGCGTTACCATCACGAGATTGCGCATCAAGTGCGCAAAGACCCAACTTGTGGCGTTTGTTGTATTTGGAAGTTTCTTAGTTTAACAGTTTTTTAGTTTAACGGTAATCAGTTTACTGTTAACTGTTAAACTGTATCTCTGTCAACTGTTAAACCGATTACTATATCTCTGCAAAACAGATCTGCTTTTATTGAAAAATAATTTGCACATTGTAAATATATGTTTATTTTTACGTGTTTTTATTTACAAAAAAGTTCTTATTTTACATTAGACAAGGCAAACACAAGCAAAGCATTGCAAATACAACTATAATGTAGTTGTTAAAACCTGCGAAAGTCAAAAAACTGTAGGATAAGCACTGTCGACACCTACAAAAGAGCAAAAACTGTAGGATTTGTGTTATCAACGCCTGCAAAAGAGCAAAAACTGTAGGATAAGCACTGTTGACACCTGCAAAAGTGCAAAAACTACAGGATTTTCGCTGTCGACGCTTACATTAGCGCAAAAACACGAATAAAACAAGCAATTCATATCTTGCATATTTTATTATGCAGTATTTTTTAACTAACAAATTATCACAATGAACGAAATTCAAGAATTTAGCGTACCCCGACTACGCATCGAACAGGATTTTGGCTTCCAAAAGAAAGTTGAAGCCGCAACCGAACTCTTAACCTTAGAAAGCGACCAAGCTGCAATTGCAACCTTCAAAGCAGCTCTTGCAGAGTTTGAAGAAGCACTCTTGCAGAGCAAAAACAATTCGCCTTTGGTAAAAGAACTCGACGACAAAGCCGATGCTACTTGGCGTGGTTTGCGAAATCAGGCGCGCGCCGTAGTTGACCATCCCAACGAAGCTCGCAGCGTTATTGCCACAAAAGCAAGCGACATAATTGATAAATATGGCGACATTGCTAAATTGGCTTATTCTGAAGAGTACGGTAGCATGCACAATTTGCTTACAGAGCTTGATGCATTAGGCATCGACAATCAGCAACAAATATTTATAGACGAATGGGTGACTGAGCTCCATGTTAGATATAACGAATTTATGGCAGCCCTTTCGGAACAAACAAACCAACAAGCTGCTTATATTGTAGGCGCAACCAAACAAAGCCGAAGCAAAGCCGACGAAGCTTACCGTGCATTTATAAAACGCATTAATGCTCTTGCTTATGTAAACGAACCTGCAAATTATACAGCCTTTATAGCCAAAGTAAATGTATTAATCGACCTCGAACAAAAGAACATTGCATCGCGAAAAACGCGTTCTGCAAATTCAAAAAAAGAAGAGTAAGATAAAAAATGATGAATGATGAAAGGTGAATGATGAATTATGTGTGTAAAGCACCCATTTATCTTTTATCATTCATCTTTTATCATTAATAACAGTCTTTCCAAAACCATCCAACCATCAAGCACCGCTGTCTCCCCGCGCTCGACGTGGGGTCTCCACCAAACCGCTCCACCCTAAAACTTAAAACGATGGTAGGCGTTACCATCACGAGATTGCGCATCAAGTGCGCAAAGACTCAACTTGGGGCGTTTGTTGTATTTGGAAGTTTCTTAGTTTAACAGTTTCTCAGTTTACAGTCTAACGGTTTTTCAGTTAACAGTAATTCTGTTAAACTGTATTTCTGTTAACTGTTAAACAGAATTACTGTAATGTAGGAATTTATTTGCATTATAAACAAATCGCTACGCTCATAATAATTCGTAGTACACTACGAATCTACGGAACGACACACAAATTCATCTCTCATCTTTTATCATTCATCATTAATAACAGTCTTTCCAAAACCACCCAACAATCAAACACCGCTGTCTCCCCAAACTTGATTTG
>CAYJHM010000224.1:0-2998 GCA_964369935.1 uncultured Rikenellaceae bacterium | reverse complement strand
CACCTATTTCACGTATTTCGCTACCTAAGAGTGCATCTAAATGGTGATTGTTGTTAAAAATATAGTCAGAGAAATTAAATTGTCCCTTGAATGTTTGTGAATAACTTCTGTTGAAACTCTCCTGATATATTCCGCCTAACGGAGCACCCGATATTAGTTCGCCATTTGCATCAATAGTTGTTGATGTATTAACAAGATCACGTACTTCAAAAGTTTTAGTGTTCTGTAACACCTCAATGCTCGTGTTACTTAATTCACGATAGTAACCTGCCGTAAAATCAAGACCTTTGTATAGTTTAAGATTAAGATCAGCATTTATAATCACGCTATTAGTAGTAGAGGTATTGTTTATATTATTATACTCGTCCATTAAATTATAATCCCAATTATAAGGGTATCCTAAAGCCTCTAACCTATCTTTATCCTCTTGTGTATATGTCATTGGTTGAATAACACCGTTACCATTGTTGTCTACAATATCCTGATATTGCGAAAATGCCTCCAACTCATCATACCCAAACCCATTGTTCCTTGCTTTTGAGTTATTGGCAATTAACCCCAGCGACAAAGTAGCCCATTTATTAATGTAAAATTTTTCGTTAAAGGTTATGCCAAAAGTTTCGCTGTTATTACCCTTAAATTCACTTCCATTATTGTTATAACTAACAGATATATAGTGATTAGCTTTCGAGTTTCCACCACTAATAAAAGCATTATACTGCTGGTTTAGTGTTTGGCGCATAAATAGCTCGCTAAACTCTTCATGGTAGTTATTGTGCATCAGCTGCTGTTTTAAAGCATCTGCATTATCTGCATCATATCTGTAAGCATCTGTCATAACGGTATTTAAAATACGTAGAGAACTATTAGGAACGGTTCCAACAAGGTTATTATCAACTCTATACTTCTCAAATTCAATAAGTTGTTCGGAAGTCGTTACTGGAAGGCGTGAGAAATCAACCTTGGATGTTATTCCATAAGAGACATTCACTCCAAAAGATAATTTATCGCTTCTTCTGCTGTTTCTACTCTTTGTTTGTACAACAATAACTCCATTAGCTGCCCTGACTCCCCATATAGAGGCTGCTGAAGCATCTTTAAGTATAGTAATATCTGCTATATCATTAGGATCTAAATCTTCCAAATTGCGCTCGGTTACATATCCATCAACAACAATAAGTGGTTTATTATTTGCACTTATAGTGCTTATTCCTCTAACCATTATATTTCCATCGTTATCTACTAATACACCCGTAGTGGCTGCGTTTAAGATATCTTTAACATCAAAAATAACCTTACTATCTAATTCATCTGCACCAATACGGTCGAACGAACCAGTTGTTTTATGCCTGCTAAGTTTTTGATAGCCTGTCACAACAATATCTTCAATATCAGCCACATCAAACTGTAAGACTACAATAATATCTGGTCTTTCAACTTTTATAACCTGATCTTGGAAACCCATGCAACTAACTGTAATATTAGTACCTGAATAGACCTCCATCTCGAAAATACCATCCGCATTTGTTAATGAAGCGTTATCTCTTTTTTCGGTTAAAATAACAGCTCCAATAACTGGATCATTGTTTGAATCAACAACCTTACCATTAATCTCGACTATTCCCTCACGCTCAACACTTTGCACCTTATCAGCTGGCTCAATATGTACCAAAGAACCTTTAATCACATATTGATAGCCAACACTACCAAGAATAGTTTTAAGAGCTTTATCAATATTTTGATTCGTTATTGTAACAGTAATCTTAACACTCTTATCAACTTTATTATTACTAAAGGCAAAATTAATACCTGTTTGACGGGTAATATCGTCAAGCACATCACATAGCGGAGTGTCGTTTGCTTCTAGTGTAACCATCTTCTCACGTAATTGTTCTGTGAGGAGACCACTATGCAAATCTGCCGCATAGCTTAAATCTGCTCCCATAGTTGATAAACAGACTATAAGAAACAAAATCTTTGTAAAGAACTTTTTCATTCTGATTCAATTAATTATTAATACTATTTTTTATATTTTAAACTATCTACAAAGGGGGTTAAGTATTGTTATTCAACAGTATAAACACCATTACCATCATTAATAAAAGATAATTTCGACATATATGATAACTGCTCAATAATCTCTAAGATTGGGGTATCTCTACTAAGCGAGAAGGTATAAGTCTCGCTATTATCATCATTAATATTAAATTCAACACCATACCACCTCGATATATCTTGGAGAATATGATAGATAGAGTGATTGTCGTATTTAAATAAATTACTCTTCCAAGCAGTATAAACAGCGGTATCAACAACAGATACTGCGTAACTATCACTTGCTCTATTAGCCGAAAGCATTTCACTAGGTTGTAACCTTATCTCTCTATTATCGGCGGTTGTAAAACCAATACTACCCTCAACAAGCACCACTTCGGAGACACCTGCACCGCTACTATTGACATTAAATTCGGTTCCATAAACCACCACTCTCTCTTCTCCTATTTTAACAACAAACAGGTTGCCCGACTTAGGCACATCAAAAAATGCCTCGCCAGACAACTTTACTTCACGTGCGTTATCCCCAAACTTTACTGGATACTCTAAAGTAGAGTTTGCATTAAGCATAACTTTTGTCCCATCAGGAAGTGTGGCAAGATATGTAGATTTTGCAGGCACAACTATCTTATTATAAGCTATTGATAACGAATTACTTTGAATATCAGCAGTAGCACTGGTTAGCTCACTACTCGCTTCATCATCTAAGGCTATCATCTTACCATCTGGTAGAATAAGCGTTGGCTGTGAAATGTTGCTATCTACACTATTTGAAGCAATAACTATATTGTCGCCACTATTGTAGAAATTCACAACCAAGAATGAAAGTGCAATAATAGCTGCTGCCGATAGAGCGAGAGCAACCCTTCGAGTAACTTTTTGCCTATACATTTTACTATTCGCAGCTATAATTTTTGCTTTTAGCATATCAGCACCAAGCGAA
>CAYJHM010000223.1:0-2998 GCA_964369935.1 uncultured Rikenellaceae bacterium | reverse complement strand
ACAGTAGTACGCCTGCGGTTACTCGCAAGAGTAATGCACCACAGCTAACGCACTTATGGAAAAAGCGAACACTTTGGGCTGCGTTCAAAATAAAATATTACCCCCATTTTGAGGTAAAACTCAAAATGGGGGTAAATTATAACTTTGCGATTATCTTTAACTAGATAGCTCCTTTTCTACAGCTTTCGGTACAACGATTACACTGGATACAATTATACTGCGAAACTTTTGCTACCTTATTTGCCCTATCAATCGTAATTGCCTGCATCGGGCAAACCTTAGAACAAAGCGAACAGTAAACACAACTACTTTTATCAATCTCGCGACGCTTAACAGCGAATAATGATATTACCCCTAGTAATACTGAGTAAGGACAAATAAAGCGGCAGAATGGGCGAGGGAAGAAATATCCTAGTGCCAATACCAACACCATATATATCCAAGCACCTACTCCACCAGCTAAAATAATTCTCGACTCGGCTGGCATTCCTTTAATAAAGCAAACTATTTGATCGAACCAAGCGTTACCAGTAAATAGAAGTGGCTTATATGGATCTAATTTACATATAAAGAAACAGCCCGAACCACCAACTATAGAGTATATAGTTATTGCTAGAGCAATTATAGGGAGAATAAATACAAACTTATTCACAACACTAGGTAGACGCAACCATTTTTTGTGCTTTTTTGTATGATTAAGATTTTGAACCGCCCCTAACGGACAAGCAGAAGAGCAAAACGACCTTCCACTTACAAGGCTAATAACTAACGGCCCTAAGAAAATTATTAGAGCCACCAGACTAACTAATGCAGGCTGTATGATTCCTAATGTTACATTACTTATCGAGCCAACAGGGCATATACACCCACCTCGAATCAGGCCTAGATAAATAAATGTTATAAGCATTAAGATATTCATCTTTTTGCTTGATTTGCGTTTGATTACAAACACCATTCCCACTACTAATAGTGCTAACAAGACTGCCACGTCTACAAAAGACATAAACTCGGGTAGAGAGCTATACTCTACTGGTACATAATTGTCTCTATACTCCGACACGTTACCACGAGAGGCATCGTTTATATCAAATGTATCCTGTGCCGATAGCACTCCAAATGACAAAACACAGCAGAGGGTTAATATTATTGACTTTAATTTACACATATCCACTTCTAAATTTTTGTTATTACATCATATAGTCTCCGCTATCGCCCATACCCTCTAGTTCGTATATTCCTTTAAAATTATCCTCTGGCCCATAGTATAATTTCTCGATTGCACCAGCTTCGCATTTAGCTTGAATGTTACAGCTATTGCAATTCATACATAAATCTGGACGTATGATTAAGAACATCGATTTTGTGCCATGAATCTCGCACTCCTTAACACACTTACCACAACCAATACATTTATTGTGATCGATATCGTAAAGAAAATAACCAGTATTACCACCTGAGTAATTCTTACGTATAATAGCATCCTTAGGACATACCCTAATGCCATCAGACATTATCTTATCCGAGTCGATATGTTTATTTTTTATATGCCCAAAACAAACAACACAATACGAACACTTCTTTTGATCGTTAACAGCCTTAACTGCCGAAGGCGTACGAACACAAGCAATCTCACACTTTCCACACTGCGTACACTTATCTGGATTTATTTGCCACATAAAACGCGTTTTTGGCCCTGCAGTTTCAGGGTTAAGGTGAGCCGTAACAACACGTGTTGCTACCCCACCAAGTGCCAAACCACAACCTATTCTTCCTAAGTTGCGCAAAAAGGCACGGCGGTTAATCAATTTTTTCTCTTCACTTGTTTCCATTAGTCACTATATTTATTATTGTAATTATTTTGCCGTATTCTCGGTATAAGGAACTGGATTCCAATTTTCTGGCTTAACAAACCCACTACTTAACATAGACTCAGGAGAGTTAGCACCCGATAGCGCAAGAAGGGCATTTTGTAGACGTAGAGCATCCTCTTTACTAACCTTATTCATATCCAAAATAACAGATGTTAGAGGAGTTCTTTCTGTTTCACCAATTACCCTAAAATCTTCTGGATCAGCAACATCAACAGCACAGCTGGCAATCATCACATAATCAGACACAACAGCCACTTCAGCATTTTTGTCGATAAGTTCGTTCATGTTCTCTAAACAACTTGACTTGTTATATACTCTAGATGGTTTAATTCCCTTTGCAGCAAGCATATCTAACATTTGCTTCGCTTGGTCGAACTTCTCAATAGCATCCTCCATACCAATAACTAGAACTTTACCATTAATATCTTCAAGAGTTTGCATAGACGACTCTTTAGGAACAAGGAAATTACCAGTTAGCCACTTGTTATCAAAAACATCTACAACATCAGCAATACGCTTATAGTTAAGATTATTTAATTTATTAAATCTAACAGCATTCCATGGCTTACAGATAGCACCATCGTACTTTTGTGTTAATATTGAATCCTCAAGATAAAAAACCTCAGGGCAGTAGATAAATTCTAAATTGATATTGTGCTCGCTCTTAAGTTTATCTAATAGGTCGTAATATTCCCTAGCAGCAACCTCGTGAATACATCCGCAGGCCGTCTGCTTACAATAGATATCGTTAATTAGTATTTTAAGATTCAGCGTCTCGCTACTCGATGAAGCAGTGACACCATCACTAATAAATGCTGTTTCGCCAATACCCTCTTGTTTAGCTTCACCGCACGAAAAAATAGATACTGCTAGTGCTATTGCACAAAGACCTAAAACTACTCTCTTCATAAATTAATAAAATTTGTTAATTAATATTATTGTTCTCTTTCAACGGGTAAAATTAATACTATTTTTTCAATCATACAACACAATATTTATAAAAACGAAAAAAAAGCTATCAATATTACAAATATTAATAGCTTTTCTTTTATAAATTATAGTTATACCGCCCTAGATAGCCACACAACGAACAACACCTTTAGTAGGTGATGCAAGATATAGATTAT
>CAYJHM010000222.1:1381-3002 GCA_964369935.1 uncultured Rikenellaceae bacterium | reverse complement strand
TGTTTTACTTCTTGTTTTCAAGGGGGGAATAATGGGCGAGATATAACAAACTTGAAGTGGTATATAGTAAACGAGACAGATAAGCCAATTCACATTTATGCCAATTCCAACAAATATAATAGAGATATTGCAAATGATACTATTGAAGCTGGAGGTATGATTAAGTTAGATGAATCAGAAACAAATTATAGTCATGTAGCTAAGTTTAAAATATTTTTAGAATATTGGGACAGTTATAGCACAAGAAACTACAAAGAGTTTGACGATATAAAATTTGGTATTAAGTATGTTGGGGATGACACATTTACGGAGTGGAGATATATTGAGCGTTTTGATGGTGGCAAGCAGTTTTTCCTAGAGGACGATTGGCGATATGAGGAGTATGCCCCAGTAAAAGGGTATCCTAGTATGGGTTGGGTATTCACAGTAACCAACGAAGATATAAAATAACTATGAGACAGATGAAAAATTTAATTATGACAATGATTTGTCTTTTGTTTACATTTTCGTGTTTTGATACCCCCCATAACCACGAAGGGGAGTGGTACATAAGAAATTCGAGAAGTGAGGCAATATATTTAAAGACAAATGGGGTGTTGGGTACAGTTAAAATTGAACCTAACGAGACTTATGTGCTCTATTTCTATGAGGTACCATACGACGAGGGTATGCCCGAGTTTAGTGAGATGGCGAACTACCTAAAAACAGGGGTTGAACGTGGAAATTTAACCGTTACAATAACAACTGAGAAGGGTGAAGAGCTGGAGAGTTGGAGTCATCAAGAAAATAATACCAATAACTCGTTCTTTACCGAGCAGAGCTGGACAAAAAAAATTGAGTACTCCTCGTTGTCGGATGCCGAGAAGTACTATTATACTTGGATTTACGACATATAACATTAATAGTTTTATCAAAAATTACAGATTATGAAACATATTTTATTAGTTGCCATAGTTGCAACGTTAGCACTTGCGTGCGAACCTAAAGAGGCAAATAATGTTCAAGGGGAACAGTTTATTGAGGGTGTTGTGGTTAGTGGTGGAGCACTTTACTTTGAATCGAGCAAGGAGTTTAATTCGCTTGTTGATAATATTGTTGATATGTCTGATGATACATTTAGAGAGAGAGTACAAGCTACGGGCTTTAACTCGTATAGAGTAAAAGTGGAGGACGAGCAGGCGAATTATGATACCAAATTACAATCGGTGCTTGACAGTATAAAGCAGCACATACCAACAGGGGTGATTAAAGCACCTGAAATGGCAGATATTATTGATAGCCTAAATATGAACGGACTAGAAAAACCTACTCCTACAATCACCGACCCACGTGTAGCAAGTATTGTTAATACCGAGGGTGAATATTATGTTGAAGGTGAGAAAAAGGTAGTTAATACTGGCGATAAAGTTGTAGCTGCCGATTCGACACGAACCAAATAGCTACAAAAGGGTAAAATAGAGTATCCTTTAAACATAGGGGCTAAAAAAACGTCATGAATTTATATTCGTGGCGTTTTTTTTAGGTTTAAATATGTTAATAAAATAGGCTTTAAAATTTCAATATATAAACTCTTATTGTGTTGTTGTTTCCATTTGAATATATTTTGTGATTTGTTCTTAGT
>CAYJHM010000222.1:0-1371 GCA_964369935.1 uncultured Rikenellaceae bacterium | reverse complement strand
CTGAAAAAAAATAAGTTACATATTGTTTGATATATTTAAAATTATATTAACTTTGTACTCATAATGGGAATTATATAGTGAACAATTAATAAAAATGGTATGTTACAACCAAAAGAGATAGTTGAGTATGCAGGCAAAGCATCTATAGCAAAAGGAGCCTATGGATTCAAGAAAGTTATGTTATTAAGCTTTCTTGCTGGGGTTTATATATCTATGGGTGGGCTCTTATCTATTATCGCAGGTTTCGGTTTTCCTGAAATAGCTGCACAAAATCCTGGAATCATAAAATTATTAATGGGAGCAACTTTCCCTGTTGGCCTTATGCTTGTAACTCTTGCAGGTGCCGAACTATTTACTGGTAACACCGCCTATTTTATCCCTAGTGTTATGGATAAAAAACAGGGTATAAGCAGGCTTGTTCGCAACTGGTCGTTAGTATGGATTGGTAATTTTATTGGAGCATTAATTTTTGGTTACTTCTTTGTGCATCTGGCTCAGGTGGTTAAAAGCGAACCGTGGAGTGATGGTATCCAAACTATCGCCAATGCAAAAGTTAGCTATCCTTTCTATGTAACCCTACTAAAAGGGGTTGGTGCTAACTGGTTAGTTTGTCTTGCTATGTGGCTAGGTATGTCGTCGAAAAGTGTGGCAGGTAAAATTATAGGAATGTGGTGGCCTGTTATGACCTTTGTTGCTATTGGTTACGAACACTCGATTGCGAATATGTTTTTTATCCCTTTGGCAATGATGCAAGGGGCAGAGATAACACTATACGAACTATTTGTAAAAAATCTTATCCCTGCAACTATCGGCAATATCATAGGCGGGGCACTATTTGTAGGGCTAGCTTACTGGTACATTTGGAATAAATTAGATACAAAAAAATAATAAGAAAGATAATTTTTAAAGAGAACGAAATGAAAAATTTTGCAGAGGCTTGGAACGGCTTTAAAGGTAATGAGTGGAAACACGAGGTTAATGTGCGTAATTTCATTCAAGCAAACTACACTCCATATAGCGGAGATGATAGTTTCTTAGTAGAATCAACTGACCGTACACGTGCGGTATGGAACAAATTAACCGAAATGTTCAAGGTTGAGCTTGAGCGTGGTGTATATGACGCCGAGACTAAGACTCCATCATCTATCGATGGTTACGGTGCTGGCTATATCGACAAAGAGAACGAGGTAATCGTTGGTCTTCAAACAGATGCTCCTCTAAAGCGTGGAATCTTCCCTAAAGGGGGCTGGAGAATGGTTGAAAATGCTCTTAATTCGTATGGTTACGAGCTAGATCCTATGACTAAAGAGATTTACACTAAGTATCGTAAGACACACAACGAAGGTGTATTCTCGGCTTACACTCCTGAGA
>CAYJHM010000221.1:0-3008 GCA_964369935.1 uncultured Rikenellaceae bacterium | reverse complement strand
ATGACGTGCTTATGGGAAAAGCTTTCTTGAACTAGAGTTTTGCGAATTAGCCTAATTATTAACCTGAGTTTTGGATAAGAAGTAGTTTAAATTACTTATAACCAGAAAAATAAGCTATTACCAACAGACTTTTTTTAGTGTAGTTCAGTTTCAGTGCGTTATTGTAAAAGCGAAGCGGAGCGCACTTAATGTGCGTGAGCATCGTATTTTGCAATAAGGTGCTGAAAATGAGCTACAATAAAGAAAGTATGACTGCTTCTTATCCAAAACTCAGGTTATTAGTAGTTTGATGAAATTGATTTCATTAAACGAGACCGTTGCAATAGCACATAATCGCAAAGATAGTAATAATGCCAAAAATATAAGCCAACAAAAACGAGGGCACTTCATTTATTGAAGTGCCCTCGTTAATTATTTCTAAGATTACTACTTAGCCTCTGCATTAGGCTTAACGTCGATTAACTCAACATCAAATTGAAGAGTTTGTCCTCCTAGTGGGTGACGCATATTGTCACCATAAGCTAATTCTTTAGGGATAACAAGACGAATCTTACCACCTTTACCTACATATTGAAGACCCTCAGTCCATCCTTTAATTACAGCAGAAAGTTTAAATTCAGCTGTCTCGCCTCTGTCGTACGATGAATCAAAAGTTGAACCATCTAATTTCGTGCCTTTGTAGTGAACAACTACTGTATCATCAGCTGTAGGCTTGTTTGCCATATCACCCTCTTCGATAATTTCGTAAAGAAGACCACTCTCTGTTTTGATAACATTTGGCATTTTTTCTTGCTCTGCCAAAAATTTCTCTGCCTTTTCAGCTCTCATTTTAGGAAGAACTACATTTGCATAGTTAGATACATAAGCCTCAGCTGCCTTAATATTTGCAATAGCATCCTCATCTTTTAAATCTAAACCTTGCATCTTTAACACCTCATTGTAAACAATGTCGATATTTACTTTGCTAATCTCTAGATTCGCCTCTAATTCTTTGATTTGAGCACCTAACAGTACACCAACCGCACTACTGATTGAATCCATTTGTGTTTCGATAGCAACATTTTTTGCTCCGCCGCCACTATTGCAAGAAGTGAAAATTGTTGCCGCAGCAACTGCAAATAACAAAACTTTTTTCATAATAATATAATTTGTTTATTAATAATTGATAACCAGTTCTAATAATCTATACAATCTGCAAAGTTATAAAATATTATCGAAGCTACAAAGATTTTTCGATAATTATTTAATAGTTATTACATATTACTATTCGAAAATAGAGCCGCTAACGACAATTTGTATAACAACCTAGCACCTACATTTGCGTCCCACTCGCTGGAATCGCATGGCGACACCTCGTTTAGATCGAATCCTATAATTTGACGCCCACTTCTAACTACACAGCGGATAAGATAGAGCACCTCGTTAAACTCAAGGCCACCTGGTACGGGTGTGCCCGTTGAGGGGCAGTAAGAGGCTTTTAAACCATCAATATCAAGCGATATATACACTTTTGGTGGCAGGTGACCAATAATACCCTCAACCTGCGCTGACCAATTAACTCCCTCGTACCTATTTTGCGCAATCTGTTCGTCGAAATATGTTACTACTCTATCATCACTATTGATTAAATTATACTCATCTTCGCAGAAATCACGAATACCTACTTGAACAAGTTTTTTAACACTCTCAACCTCGTTAAGTAAGTTAAACATAATCGATGCGTGCGAGTAGTTAAATCCCTCGAAACATTCACGTAAATCGGCATGAGCATCGATATGTAGAACACCAAAACCATCTTGATTACGTTCGCCTATCGACCTCATTAATCCCAATGGGGTACTATGATCTCCTCCCACTAATGCAACAATCTTATCATGTTGAATCAAATCGTTAGATGTAGCATATATATAGTCGTTCATACGATCAGAAGCACAATTTACCTTATCAAGTGCACGCTCAATTACTTTATCCTCCAAAGAGCCTCCTAATTCTAGGTGCTCTATTACCTTCTCGGCCGAACGCCGAGCCTCACTACTAAGAGCAAGAATATCCTCGTTTATAGGATAAGTTGCTATTCCCTGCTCAAAAATATTGCCATACTCGATATCAAACAGATCAATCTGCCCCGAGGCATCAATAATAGCATCAGGCGCTTTCGAACTACCAGCAGAGTAAGATGTAGTTACATCGAATGGAGCTGATATAATTACCAATTTACTATCGCTTACAGTATAAGGTAGCGCAAAATAATTTCCGTTAGGTATTGAAATATCATTGGGGTTAAATTTTGTTTCCATAAATTATCGTTGATAAATATTTTATTCAAAAAGGGTGGTTTACACAATGTAAACCACCCCGATTATAATTAGCTATAAATTATCTTTTTTTGGTTGTAACTCCACTTTTAGTATCCTTATCCATAAAATCAAAGGCTACTGGTGTTGCAATAAAGATAGATGAATATGTTCCGATTAGTACACCGAATGCAAGAGCGAAGATAAATCCACGAATCACCTCTCCACCGAAGATAAACATTGCGATTAACACCACTAATGTTGTACCTGCTGTATTTAATGTACGAACTAAAGTAGACGAGATAGCTGCGTCAATATTATCAGACATCTTACGCTTAGGATATAAGCCGATATACTCACGGATACGGTCGAAGATAACCACAGTATCGTTGATTGAGTATCCGATAATTGTTAGGATAGCTGCGATAAATGCTTGATTAATCTCTAACTCGAAAGGTAATACTTTATAAAGTAGAGAGAATATACCAATAGTAATGAAGGCATCGTGTAATAAAGCAGATACTCCTCCTAATGCCCACTGCCACTTACGGAAACGGAATACGATATATGCAAATATCATAACCATTGCAATAAGCACCGCAATAAATGATGAACGTGTTATATCACTTGCAACAGTTGGTCCAACTATATCAGATTATAAGATACCATACTCGTTTATGTTTGTAGTAAACTCTTCGAATGAGATAGGCTGCT
>CAYJHM010000220.1:0-3049 GCA_964369935.1 uncultured Rikenellaceae bacterium | reverse complement strand
TTCATAGTCAAAAATATAGTCGTTTTTAAACTGAAAAGATAAAAAACAGGGATATGAGCAAATGATTACGATATTTATTTGATTGATTATTATGTAATTATGAGATAATTTTTGAATTATTTTTATGTAGATAACAACGTATAACAAAATTTTTACTATCTATGAAACACATGAAAGCACTAAATACCACTCTACTATCTATTGCGCTACTAGCATTCAGTTGTAAAAAAGAGGAGACGCCTATTATTACTATAAATAGCGAACTAAAAGATATGGTTCACCTAACAGATGCAGTAGGTTATTATTATGAGTTTACATCAACAGAAAATTGGAGTATTGATATTGGTAAAGAGGGTAGTAATTGGTTATTAGTAAATCCTTTAGAGGGAGAGGCTGGTGAGTGCAAAGTTCTAGTTAGAGCATTGTTTATAAAAAAAGACACTACAAGAATTGGAGAGTTTCATATCAATGCTGGCGAGGAAACGGTTAGTGTTAAGGTGAAAAATAAAACCGAAGGCGACCACCTCTTAGATGATAGATGGGATTAAGGATAATGAGGCAAAGAAAGTTTTTGCTCAGACTCTTTTACTAGGCTAATTCGCAATCCTCAAAGTACAGTAATGCACCACAGCTAACTCACTTATAGAAAAAGCGAACACTTTGTGCTGCGTTCAAAACAAAATATTACCCCTATTTTTGAGATAATTCTCAGAAATGGGGGTAAATATTAGCTTTTAGTTGTTTTAATACATTGTAAATCAGATGATTTTTGTTTAGGGAATCTCCCAAGATTATTGACCTAAGTTTATAAATTAGAGAAATAATTTTTTGTTTTCAAATTTTGCAAGATTTTAAGCAAACTAAGTCAAAATCTTGCAATATTTTCAGGCAAAATATCATTGTATTTCTCTGATTATTAATGCTAAGGCTCCTTTTTAAGGGACGACTATTTAGATAATCTCTTTTACTACCTTAAAGATAATTCTTAATACCTCTTTTTCTTCGGTGTAGTTGGTGGAGATGATTTTGAAAGTGCCGTTGCACTCGTTGGTGTTTGTAAGATGTTCGCCTATGCAGGGGGTCGAGTCGTAGTTGCCTATGTGAATGATGCGTAGGGGCGAGTTGAGCGAATCGGTGGGGATGCGAGATAGGTTATAAATTTTGCCCGCCTCGTTGTAGCTGATAAACTCTTCTCTAACATCTAAATGTTGTTGGATAGTGGCATTAACCCTCTCCTCAATCTCGGTAACCTCTTCGGCAGTCAGAGCCCTATTCATTAATATATCTATCTTGCTTTTCTTTCGTTCGATATGTGTGGTGAATGCCCTTTCGCAACCAAACATTTTAACAAGTGTGGCATTCAAAATATGCTCTACGGTGTGCATTTGCGGATTATACTCTTTACTGCTCATTTTATGTTAATTTAAATATTTAATCGTCCCTTAAAAAGGTTTAACTATTTGTTTGTAAATATTTTAGTTAAGCTTGGAGCTTTAAATTTCTACCAACTTTTCAGTAATTTTAACTATTAGTCGGTTGATTTTTCGGTTTTCTGCTGGTATTTTTTCACTCTATCCATTCACCTTGTAGCCCGCTACAAGGCAAATAGATAGAGCAAAAAACTACTCAGCATAAATCCCGAAAACTCTAACCGCCTTTTTAAGGGACGACTATTTATTTTTTACTTTTTGTTATTCTCTTTGTTCATCTCCTCTTTGCATTGAGTGATTATCTCTTGATATTCAGTAGCTATTTTGCTCTCGAGGCCGTGAAGTTCTATCGCTATTTTATGTGCATCCTCAAAAAATGTGAGTGCCTTAGGGTAGTTATGTGAATAGCGATGGAGTGCTCCTAGAACATTATAGAACTCTAGTATCTCGTCGTTTTTATCTTTTAGATTCTTTTTTACAATCTTTAGCCCTTTTGAGTAGTGCTTGTAGGCACTGTTAAAATTATTTCGAATAGAGATATCAATTAAGCCCATATATCTATAACATCTTGCATATAATGCGTAGTTGGGTCTTACACGATCTTTAAAAACCTTTATTGCTTTCTTGCAACATTCGTACGCCTCGTCGTACTGCTCTAAATAATAGAATAGCATAGCACGAAATGAGTAGTGTTCGGCTATAACATAGTGTAAAGCACCACATAGTTTGATGTCTAATTCAAGAGAGCGGGTCGAGAATGGTAAAGCTAATTCATATTCATCTAGATAATTATGGCACATTGATACATGGTTCAGCGAATTAGATAAGAGTTCGGGAGTTTGTTCGGGTGAATTTTCTACCACCTTAAGACGTTTGTAGTAGTACCCTAGAGCCTCTTTATAATTTCTAAGCCCTACAAGCAAGTCGCCCATATCACCATATATATGAGCGGTGCATATATCATCTCTTCCCTTAACCCTCTCGCTTATTAGTAGTGCGTGAAAACAGTATTTCAATGCGGTGCTAAACTCTTCTTGGCGTATATGTATTTCTACAACTGTTAAGTACATATTTATTATCTCGTCGCTGTCAGCGTCGTGCACTTCAAGAAAGGTATTTATTAATTCATCAATTAACTCTTTGGCTTTGGTGTGTTGCTGAAAGTCTAAATAGTAGTGCGCTAATACATAAATAAACTCGGCGTGTGCTTTGTTTTTCGGGGTAATGGTGCTATATAGCTCCATTCCTTTTTCAAATGCAGCTTCGGCTCGCCTAGTACTTACCTTATTACTAAGCGTGTAGTCATACCAATAGTGGCGTGCCAAATTAGTGTAGTGAGTAAGAGATACGCTGTTATTCTCCTCCGTCTGCTGCTCTTGCAGTTGGCTTTGACTCTTCTCAAACATCTCTTTTATGCCCATATTCAAATGATTAAGTTAGTGATTAATTATTAGTTCTTCTCTTTTATGCATTGAGGTTAGTTGATTCTTGTTGTTAAATTACCTCTTGAAAATGATAGTACAATACCGCCCAAAATATGAATCTTAGAGTTTTTCCTATAAACATATAGGTTGCTGTTAGGAAGGGATTAGCCCTATAAAACCCTAGAGCTATTGCCA
>CAYJHM010000219.1:0-3140 GCA_964369935.1 uncultured Rikenellaceae bacterium | reverse complement strand
CTATGGTAGATTACCAAGTTGAATCACATAAGATGTTACCTAATCTAGGGGTTACTAATCCTGTGCTTGCTCTTATGTACGCCGAGTCGGCAGCTCGCACAGGTAAAGATGGTGAGGCGATGGAGATACTTAATACATATCGTAAATACCGCTACAAGCCAGCTAATGCGCAACTTGCTTCAATTTCGGGTGATGATCTGATATTAGAGATAATAAACGAAAGACGCAAAGAGATGCCTATATCATCACCTTTCCGTTTCTGGGATATGAAAAGATTTGCTTTCGAGAGTGGTAAACCTTGGGCTAAGCGCAATATCACACGAACTATCATGGGTGAAACTGTAACTGTTGATATAACATCTGATAAGTATCAACTTCAAATTAGTAATAGTTATCGAAGCAATAATCCTAGTTGGGAATTGCCTTTAATAACAGGAGTTTATGATCCATATCAGTATGGAAGCCCCTTTTAATATGTGAAATAATGTAGGCCAATTTGCAAAACCCAAGTTCGTGAAGGGGTAATCCCCTATAAGCACGTTATCTGCGGCGCATTCTCATGCTTGCAAGAGTAATCACCATAGCTAGCGCACTCATGAAAAAAGTGAACACTTTGGGCTGCGTTCAAAAAATATTACCCCATTTTTGAAGAAACTCTCAAAAATGGGGTATATTTGTTTAATATACTGTAAGTCAGGTGATGTGAGTATTGGTTAATTATATGATATATGTTATATGTATACTATTTTTTCCTTTTTTATTTGGAAATTTGAAAAAGTTGTTTTACCTTTGCAGTGTACTAGTATATTAATACACTAATAAACCACAATATTATGATTGTAACAGAAAATTTAAGTTTTGCCTACCGACGTAACTCAACTGTTTTAGAGTCGCTTACTTTTACATTGTCGTCGGGGCATATTTATGGTCTTCTAGGCAGTAACGCTACTGGTAAGACAACGTTATTAAAATTGTTAAGCGGTTTTGTTGCTCCTGCATCAGGAACGATTAAGGTTATGGATAAGGTTCCATTTAGTCGTAAACCATCATTTTTGGCGGATATGTTTTTTGTCTCGGATGAGGTTGAGGTTCCTAATATGAATATGGAGAGGTATGTTAAGATGACAGCTCCTTTTTATCCGAAATTCAATATGGAAGAGTTTGAGAGTTATATGAGAGAGTTTAATGTATCACTCACAGAGCGAATATCTGATTTGTCGTATGGTCAGCGTAAAAAGGCGATAATAAGTTTCGCGTTGGCTTGTAATACACGTCTACTGCTTATGGATGAACCTACTAATGGCTTAGATATACCCTCGAAAGGGCAATTTAGGCGTGTTATTTCCGATATTGCTAGTGAGGATAGATGTATAATCATCTCGACACATCAAGTGAGGGATTTGGATAGTTTGATAGATGCTGTAATTATAATTAATAACAAGAGTCTATTAATCAACGACTCGCTTTATAATATTTCGCAACGATTGCGATGCTCGAAAGTGAACCAGGGGGATAAACCTTTGTATTCAGAGCCTAATGCAGCAGGGGAGTGGGGTATTATGGCCAACCCTGATGGCGTTGAGGGTGATATTGATATAGAGTTATTATTTAATGCAACTCTTGCTTGTTCTGAAGAGGTTATTAATCTGTTAAAATAGTATATTATGAATGATAATTTTAGTTTCGCACGACTTTGGCTCTACGCTAAACGTCATTATGTTGAGAATAGAAAACTTTATATCAATTTACCTATTATGGTACTTATTTATAGTTATCTTAGTTTGATAAGCTATAAGATTGTGGGTAATACGACTATGTATGTTAATAGTATGGAGATAGATACTAAATTTACCTCTAATTATATGTTTACATTATTTGTGATCATCTCTTTGATAACAAATATGTCGATAAAATATATTAAAAAAGCATCAAACAGCTCGAACCACTATAAGTTGCCGATGCTTGCAAGTGAGAGGTATCTGTTTGTTGTACTTAATTCGCTTTTGGTTTCGTTTATTATCTCTGCGGCTACCTACTCTATTGCTAACCCACTTGCTAGGTTACAGTACTATAAAGCACCTATAGCCGAACGTTATGATGTGTCAGCAGGTAACAATGAAACGTATGTGTATGCTCAAAAATCATTGTTAGGCGATCTGCATAATGAGGAGTTATATACACCTGCTGATGATGTGATAACGCTAGGTGAAATATTTAAATATGAGTGGTTGTTTGGGCTTAAAGAGAGAAATTTTGCTAATACTGTACTGTTTATTGGTATTGCATTCGTGCCATTTTTGGTTATAATGTTTGGTGTGCTTACATTCCGTCGCTCCTCCATCATTAAATCTGTTTTGCTACATTTAGCTGTTGGGCTAGTGGTATCATATTTTCAATTTAATGTTATTAAGCAGCAGGTGCAAGAGAGGGTACTTGCAAACCAAGATAATATAAGTCCACCTGATGTAACAGAGATTGTAGATAATGCAATGATGGCATATGCTATCGTAATCCTAATTGTTATATGTGCCTATATGTACTATTTTTATTACAGAATGAAGAATCGTCAGATATATTAAGTTATGAATGATAAATTTAGTGAGTAAACCTATTACAATGATTGAACTACTAAAATAATAAATTGTTATGTCGGAATTTAATAATAATACACCAATATACCTTCAGATAGTCGAGCAGATGTGCGATAAGATATTATCTGGCGTGTGGTCGTGTGGCGAGCGAGTCCCATCTGTACGCGAGTTAGGGGCAACCATTGGGGTTAATCCTAATACTGTGATGCGTACCTACGAACGGTTAGTGGCTATGGAGGTGATAGAGAATAAGAGAGGAATAGGGTATTTTGTTACCCTAATGGCTAAAGAGCGTATATTGATGGTTAGGCGAGAGCATTTCTTGACTGTTGAGGTGAAAAACATATCTAAGCGGATGAAACAGTTAGGCATAACCGTTGATGAGCTTGTTAGTTGGCTAAATAGTGATAAGTAGCGTTGGTATGTTTCAGTCTAATATACCTATGGGGTTGGGGTTAAACGGTCTTAGTAGCAAATACCCCCCCCCGGACAATAATAATTTTAACATATTATAGTGTTATTATATTCAAAAATTACTATATTTGCATG
>CAYJHM010000218.1:2856-3141 GCA_964369935.1 uncultured Rikenellaceae bacterium | reverse complement strand
GGCGTGCTGAACTTTTGGCTACGTTCCATAATTTTACGTTGAAATTAATGATATAACAAGAAATGAAATTAAAGAATATATTAATAGTAGCTACTATCCTTTTAGCTGCTGGCTGTACAAAAGTCGATCCTTTCGTGTTCTCGCATGATGAGATTATTGGGAAAAAATATATAAACGGCATAGAGGATGAGATGAATTTTATATCTAAAGATTCGTTAATCTGGACATTAAATATCTATAGAGATGAGCCTATAGCTTATAAAATTAAGTATGATATTGTAGGTG
>CAYJHM010000218.1:0-2846 GCA_964369935.1 uncultured Rikenellaceae bacterium | reverse complement strand
AATTATAACAGAGTATGAGAATGATTTTTTAGGCACTACTGGCACTATAACAGATTACTTTCAAGATAGCTTTAATGGTGCTTTTAGTGAGGAAAATAGTGTGTCAGGGAAATCTAAACACGAATATCATGATCGAATAGATGATTCGTATAGTACAACCTACTCTTCAACTAGTTTTACTATTACATATTATGTAAAGTAGTTTGGTGATTTATATTTTTAATGTCTATATATATCCCATCTTGGATATCTATCATTGCATTTACTAAATATGCACCTTCATACTTTCGTAGCTCGTTAGTAGTTATGCAACACTCTTTTACTACGCCTTTATCTATTAGGCTCTGGCATTTTGTGCCCTTTAGAATTGGACTATCCGAGGTGTGTAACTCACCTGCACTATTAACAAAAATCAGGTTACAGAAGTAAGTGTCGCCGATAACCCCATCTCTACATATTAAAATATCGTCGGCATCCATACGCTGAGCAAAGAGGGTGTTTAGCTCCTCTCGGTTTTCGTATTTCTTGTTGTAGACAATATTTGGAGCCTCGATAATTGTTAGTGATTCAATTTTAGGTAGGCTATAAGGTGAAAATTCAACAGATAGGATATCTGTTTCATTGTATCTGATTCGGCACTTTACTCTGCCCTCTAATATGCTATTTAATTGGTTTAGTTGAGGTAGTGCGGCAGTTGTATTAAGTGCCATACGCTTACTATGATACTCAATATTATGAACAATATTATTCTCTATTCTTATGGTCTCTAAATAGATCATCGTGTGATATATACCTTTGTTTTAATCTCGTTATATTCGCTAACCATATCGCTGTTTATTGTTATGCCTCCTCCGCTTCGATAGAAATAGTTGTTGTCAATTTTCTCGATATAACGTATCATTACCGAGCTGTCTAACTCATAACCATCGTAATAACCAAATACCCCACAGTAGTAGCCTCTTTCGGTATTCTCAGACCTATTTATCAGTTCTAAAGTAGAGGGTTTAGGTGCTCCTGATATCGACCCAGCAGGTAGAATGTTGAAAAGCATATCGCCATAGTTATCTTTGTACCTATCAAGTAGCTCGCCTTTAATTTTAGAACTCATTTGTAATATGTCGCCATTGATAGTGGTTAATTTTTCGATATATCGGAACGATTCGACCTCAACATTGGTAGCTACTCTGCTTAAATCGCTACGTATTAAGTCTACAATTGTATTGTGCTCGGCACTCTCTTTAGGGTCGTTTAGTAGTGTCTCCTTTGCATTTGGATGTTCGGCTTTTATTGTACCTTTCATTGGGTACGAGCTAATTTCACCCTCGGCAGATACTTTGATAAATGGTTCTGGAGAAAAACAGACAAACTGCTCGGGGATATATAGCAGATATTTACTTTTTGCACATAGGGCAATATCTCGAAGATTTAGCCCCTCGCCTAGGGCTGTTGTTACAGTTAAATTAGCAAGAAACGAGTCGCCTTTGTAAATGCCCGAGTATAGAGTGTTAAATTTTTTAGCATAATCCTCTTGTGATATAAATTTGGGGTGCAGCTCAATATTATTATTCTCGATTCTCGAAAAGTTACTGTTATTAGATACTCGCCATAATATATCACTATTGTTCTCAGGGTCTTCGATAAACATACCCTTATCCATTTCATAATTGATGGCAAAGATGAACTTTTCTCTTCTCTTTACCGCACTGTTTATTCGCTGTTTTAACTCTTTAACACATATCATAGTACAAATATAGGCATTATTTATTGGGCAACAACAAAAAAATAACTATATTTGTGCTATGAATAGAATTTTAGTTGTTGATTGCAAAGACTCTTTTGTGTATAATATAATCGAATTATTGCGGCAAGAGGGTAGAGAGTATAGTGTTATTGATGTTGAAGATATCTCGATTCCTCTAGTGTCAGATTTTTCGGCTGCTATTCTATCTCCTGGTGGTGGTGTGCCTGAAGAGTACCCAAATTTACTTCGATTTGTTGAGTATTATCATCAAAAAATACCGCTCTTAGGTGTGTGTCTTGGGCATCAATCAATTTGTGGCTTTTTCTCTGCAGAGCTATATCAAATCGAACGGCCCCTGCACGGTTATGCAGCTCCGCTAATTATTAACAATATTTGCGAGCCAATTTTTAATGGTGTGCCCAATATGTGCAATGTAGGGCTCTATCACTCGTGGGCGGTGCGGTGCTCGGCTGATTCGCCATTAGAGGTCATAGCATTGGATGAACGTGGCGTTGTTATGGCTATAAAACATAAGGCACTTCCAATATATGGGGTGCAATTCCATCCCGAGTCGATTATTACTGGTGATAATGGCAGAAAGATGCTGAAAAATTGGTTTGAAATTGTTGATAAAGATTTAGTTAAGATAGTGAGATAAAATTTATTGTAAATATCAACGATTTTTATTAAATTTCTACTAAAAAATATTATCTTTGCACTGGAATAAAAGACAAATATGATAACAAAGGCACAGATAACCGATATTAAGTCGCTAAGAGATAAAGAGGGGCGGATAGCTCACTCTTGTTTTGTTGCCGAGGGCGAGAAAGTATTTAGCGAGATAGTGAAAAGTTCGCTTTCTATCAAGCAGATTTTTTACATGCGTGATAGGGTGAGTGATGATACATTTAGCCATATCCGTAGAGCAGTAAAAGAGCGTAGTTGTGAGGTTATTGAGGTGACCGCTAAAGAGATGGAGCGTTTGTCGCACCTTAAAAGCACTACACCAATTATTGTTACAGTTGAAATATCTGAGCGTGATTTTAATTATCAGTCGGGTAGTTTGGTGCTAGCTCTTAGTGGGGTTCAAGACCCTGGTAATTTA
>CAYJHM010000217.1:0-3144 GCA_964369935.1 uncultured Rikenellaceae bacterium | reverse complement strand
GCACCACAGCTAACGCACTTATGGAAAAAGCGAACACTTTGGGCTGCGTTCAAAACAAAATATTACCCCCATTTTTGAGAATTTCCTCAGAAATGGGGGTAATGTTTTTTAGTATCACTACTCGGCACTAATAGATATTATCCTTGAAGAGTCTCCTGTGATTTTAATATCAATCTTTAGAATCTTTATGTGCACATCATCTTTTGGTAGCAGTTCGGCAATAAGCTCTGGCCACTCGATAAGACATAGGTTTCCGCTATAAAAATACTCTTCGTAGCCCATATCAAGAACCTCTTGCAGTTTATTAATGCGGTAGAAATCGAAGTGATAACACCTGTCGTTTGATGCTGTTAAATACTCGTTCACAATAGCAAAAGTGGGGCTTGTAACCGAATCCTCTACACCAAGGCAACCACAAAGTTCTTTTATTAGAGTTGTCTTTCCTGCCCCCATCGAGCCATTAAACTCGACGATATTATACCCACCAACAGATATTATTTCTAATATTTGGCTCGCTGCCACTGACAGCTCTGATAAGCTACTAACCTCTATCTGTTTAATCATAACCTACCCCTTTTTTGGTTGCATTATAATAAACGGCACTAACATCTCCTCTAGCGATACCCCTCCGTGTTGGAATGTATCTTTATAGTAACGCACATAATGATTATAATTATTTGGATAGGCAAGGAAGTCCCTATTACAAGCAAAAATATAACTAGATGCTAAGTTTGATTTAGGCAACTCCACCTCCTCAGGATTTGTTATTTCGAACACCTCCTTAGGGTTATAATTTAGGTTCTTACCTGTTTTATAGCGCAAGTTAGTAGAGGTCTCTTTATCGCCTATAACCTTAATAGGATCCTCAACGTGGATTGTTCCGTGGTCAGAGGTGATAATAACCGTATGCCCCATGTCTGATAACTCTTTTAATATACTAAAGAGCTCCGAATGTTCGAACCACGAACGGGTAAGAGAGCGGAATGCCGCCTCATCGTCTGCCAACTCTCTAATGATATCTGTATCTGTTCGTGCATGCGAAAGGATATCTAGAAAGTTATAAACAATTACCGATAATTTATAATCATCAAGCCTAGAGATAGAGTCTAGCAGACGCTTACCAGCCTCGGGACGAACTAACTTTTCGAACATTGTTTTGTAATTCTTACCCAACATTTGAAGCTGACGGCGTAAAAAATCTTCCTCGTACTTATTCTTTCCACCCTCCTCGTTATCGTTAAGCCACTGATTAGGCATAATCTTATCGATAGCCAAAGGTGTTAGCCCTGCAAAGATTGCATTACGAGCATATTGAGTAGCCGTTGGTAGGATACTACAGTAGAAATCTTCCTTTTCAACAGTGAAATAAGTGGCTAAAAGAGGACGTATAACCAACCATTGATCATAGCGTAAATTATCAATCAGTAAGAAGGCTGTTTTTGTGTTACTATCAACCACTGGCACTACACTATTACGGAAAAGTGTATGTGATAGATTTGGTTTATCCTCTGAATTAGATTTAAACCAGCTCTTATATCGTTTCTTTATAAATTTAGCAAATGCCTGATTAGCCTCGCGCTTTTGATAATGAAGAATCTCTTTTACACTCTCATCACTCAGCTCGGATAGTTGCAAATCCCAATTGGTCAATTTTTTGTATATACTAACCCAATCATCAATATTGTCGGCATCGCCAAACGACATTGATATAGAGGCAAACTCTTTACGATAATCCGTAGTGGTTACCTCATCAACAAGCTGCTGTTTATGTAAATTCTTTTTAATAGATAGGAGAACTTGATTAGGATTAACTGGCTTAATAAGATAATCAGATATATTAGCACCAACAGCGCGGTTCATTATATCCTCCTCCTCGCTCTTTGTAACCATCACAATAGGTACAGTTGGGCGCACCTCTTTAATCTTAGTAATTGTCTCTAAGCCTGTCATACCTGGCATCATCTCATCTAATATGATAAGCTCGTACATCTCGGCTTGAATCATATCAATTGCATCATAACCATTATTACAGGTCTCTATATCGTACCCCTTAGTTTGAAGAAACATAATGTGAGGCTTTAAATACTCCACCTCGTCGTCTACCCAAAGAATTTTTTTGTTCATAATCTATTTTTTATTGTACAACGATAAAAGACAAAATTATATTGCTACTACTTTTTAGATAGTTCGATTCCTTTACGAGCAATCTTTGCCATATTTGATGCAAACACAAAATCGTTAAGTTCTATATTGTCGGATGTTAGTATATTATCACTTGTTCCTTGCCACCATAACTTCCCCTCATAGATAAACGAAATATTATCGCCAATCTCTATAACGGAATTCATATCGTGCGAATTAATAATAGTTGTCATATTATACTCAACGGTTATCTCTTTAATTAGCGCATCAATAACCAGAGAGGTTTTAGGGTCCAACCCCGAGTTGGGCTCGTCGCATAGTAAATATTTAGGATTTACCACAATAGCGCGAGCAATAGAGGCACGCTTAACCATACCACCACTAATCTCAGACGGAAATAGGTTAATAGCATGAAGAAGCCCCACCCTATCGAGACACTCTTGCACCTTAACATCTTTTTGTTTCTCTGTTAGGTCGGTAAATATATCGAGCGGAAATTTCACATTATCATACACCGTCTGCGAATCAAAAAGTGCACCACCTTGAAATAACATTCCTGATTTTTGACGTACAATCTTCTTCTCGGCATCTTCAAGACGATTAAAGCACACTCCATCGTACAATACCTGGCCACTGGTTACTTTATGTAACCCCACAATTGATTTAAGTAGTACCGTCTTTCCCGAACCACTCTGCCCGATAATAAAATTTATTTTTCCTGCCTCGAAAACTGCTGACACATCATCTAGCACCCTTCGCTCAACACCTTTATCGTCTGCAAATGTTTTGATTAAATTTTTTACCTCAATCATAATTTATACTCTTAGTAGTTAAAGAAAAGTTTAGTGATAATAAGATTAAATAGTAAAATTATCACTACACTATGCACAACTGCACGTGTACTAGAGCGCCCTACCTCGATGGTGTTATCCTTTTTCGAGTAGCCATTAAAAGCCGACACTGAGGTTATAATATATGCAAAAATTACCATCTTTAGTAGGC
>CAYJHM010000216.1:0-3148 GCA_964369935.1 uncultured Rikenellaceae bacterium | reverse complement strand
TATGCACGAAATGGGCATCAAGAACACCCAATTTATCATCGTCCGCCATCACGATAACGCAAATCCGCACTGCCATATCGTCTATAATCGCATTGATAATAGCGGTAATTTAATCACAGATAAGAACGATTATAAGCGCAATATTGCTGCTTGTAAGAAGTTAAAAGACCGCCATAAGCTCACCTATGGCAAAGATAAATCGAGAGTTAAGGTCGCCAAATTGCTTGGGTCGGAGCGCACACGCCACGAGATTTTCCACGCTGTAAAGGCGGAAATAGCTCATTGCAGAACCTTTACTGATCTAAAAATCAACCTAGCAAAGCAAGGTGTAGGCATCGAATTTAAATTGCGCAGGGGTACAAACGAGGTACAAGGCATATCTTTCACGAAAGATAATTGCACCTTTAAAGCCTCCCAAATTGACCGTAAATTCAGCTATGCCAACCTCGCAAAAACTCTTGAAAACAACTTCAAACACCGAATCCCACACAAAATTGGAGGCGTAAAACTCACAGCGGAGCAACGCATAAACCTTGATGATGGCAAGACTGTCTGTATGGAAAATATGGTAGGTAAGTCAGGCGGAGTTTATAATGCTTGGGTTAGATGGTCGGACGAACGTGATAGATTGGACTTCTATAAACGTGATCCCGATATGCTACATCAATCTACGCAACAGGAGCAACAACCCCAACAAGATGGCTCACTCGTAAGCGGTGGTATAGGTCTTTTCGACCTCCCAGCCGATGGCGGAGACGACCCCGAAGAGACGCAATTTAGGAATTGTATGCAACATCAACAAAAAAATAAAAAATGTATTAGAAGATAAAAAACTCAATTAAATAATATGGCAACAGTAAAAGTAAAATTCAGAGCCTCCATGAAGGAGAATAAGGAGGGTGTGTTATACTACCAAGTAATACACGAAAGAGTAATCAGACAGATAAAAACCGATGGTAAACTATTCGGCTCTGAGTGGGATGGTATGCAATCAGAAGTGATTATTCCATTTAACTCCAACCGCAGAACTACCTATCTCATTATGCTCAATGATCGTATCAAATTTGGCAAGAAGCGTATAGAGCAGATTATCAAGGCGAGAGACGGTGAGGGATGTGACTACACAGTTGATGATATCGTTTCTGACTATGAAACCAAGCCAAATGGTAAATCTCTGTTTAGTTTCATAGCGGAGATTATAATGAAACTAAAAGAGATGGGTAAGATACGTACAGCCGAAACATATATCTCGACAATGAATAGCTTTGTTGGTTTCAGCAAAGGGGCTGATATTGCTCTAAAGTCAATAAATAGTGATATGCTGGAGCGTTATGAGGCGTATCTAAATAGTCGCGATTCGTCGCTCAATACCATTTCGTTTTATATGCGCACCCTCAGAGCAATCTATAACCGTGCAGTTGAGAGTGGATATGTAAAGCAAGAAAACCCATTCAAGCGAGTCTATACAAGTATTGACAAGACTGCCAAGCGAGCAATCCCATTGCAGGATATTACTAAGATTAAGGAGCTTGAGTTGCTACATAAGCCAGACTTAGAGCTGGCGAGAGATGTGTTCTTATTTAGTTTCTACACTCGTGGAATGTCTTTTATAGATATAGCCTATTTGCGTAAAAAGGATATTAAGAATGGTGAGCTAACATACCGCAGACGAAAAACAGGACAAACGCTGCATATCAAGTGGGAGAAGTGTATGGCGGAGCTTGCGCAGAGACATCCAAACGATAACACGGAGTATCTATTGCCAATTATCACCGACCCTGAACGATGTTCTCGCAAGCAGTACATTGAGAAAATGGCGAAGATAAACTCATCACTAAAGAAGATAGCCACTATGGCGGGTATATCAAGCAACCTAACTCTCTATGTTGCACGCCACTCGTGGGCTTCGGCTGCAAGGACAAAGAATATTCCAATCTCAGTAATATCAGAGGGGATGGGGCACGATAATGAGCTAACGACACAAATCTACTTAGCATCGTTAGATACTGCGATTGTTGATAAGGCAAATAGATTGATTTTAAAGTCGATATAAACAAGGGAATTGTTTAGCAAAAACTTATATTATTTGATGATGTGAATTAAATAGCTGCAAAATTAAGCAAAAAAGGTCACATGAGTCATGCGAGCATATGTTTGGTTGTCAAATATTGATAACCTAAGAATAATGATAAGATTTTATAAATAATGATTACCAATAACTGAAATTGATAAAAATCGTACATCAGACGAAATAGGCTAAAATAGAAGATAAATAAGGAGGCAATCAAAGTGTTTAGTAAAATAAGATTCGTTTGTACAGCGAAATTTCAGTTGCGTAAGTAATTGTAAATCACTCACATATAATTAAAGGGCTTTTCTTTAACGAAAAAAACACTATGAAAAAGTTTCATATATGGGTATTATTTATTAAATTTGGACGTTTATACTCGCTTTCTATTTCGCTGTGCAAGCGAAAAGAAAAATACAGAAGCGTTTTACATCCAGTAGAGCGTGTAAATAAAAGAAAATGAGAGTATATATGTAACAAGACATACCAAGCAAGTAAATTGCTTAAAACTTACATTAAATCCATGTAATTCATTGACATTCAACAATATGTGTTGATGTTGATTAGAAGTTGGTATGCTCTGATGTGAAATAAACTTCAATATTAAGCTTAGCCAATGAGTGTTAATAATGAGAACAAATGGTTCGCAATGAAAGCAGCATACAATCGTGCATTATCTGTACAAAAAATGCTGCAAGGGCATTCTATCCACTCTTTTGTCCCTATGGAAAAGCGAGTTTTGCCAAATAAAAACAATATCAAAAAGGAGAGGCTTGTGCCTGTATTCTCGAACTTAATATTTGTCTATACTACCTTAACAAAGATAAAATCGATCTGTTCAGTCTATGACTATCTTTATTATATCTACATAAACGACTCAGGTAAGAATATCCCAATTATTGTGCCAGATGACCAAATGGAGCGATTTATAACAATTGTAGAGGGCAACAATAACAACGATATAGAATTTATAAACTGTGATGAAATAGATTTCAAAACGGGAGAGAGAGTAGAAGTCATAGCAGAGGGCTACCTAAAAGGACAAATCGGAACATTCGTAAAGATCAAAGGCCGACGCAA
>CAYJHM010000215.1:0-3172 GCA_964369935.1 uncultured Rikenellaceae bacterium | reverse complement strand
ACTTATAAAAAGAAGTTTGCTAAATATCATTCACTGAATTTCTTAGGAGGTTTCTCTATTCAAAATGATACGTACGATGGATTTAATGGTTACGCAATGAATGGCCCTAGTGATGACATATACTATGCACCACAGGGAATGCCAGATTATATCTTAAATGATAACGGAGAAGTTGTGCCACTAAAAGAGTTTATTACTGATTTTGAAGAGTCGAGCCTTGTTTCTATGTTTGCTCGTCTTGAGTATAATTTCAAAGATAACTATTATGCCTCAATATCATATCGTAGAGACGGTTCATCTGTGTTTGGAAAAAATAACAAATGGGCAAATTTCCCATCAGTAGCTGGTGCTTGGGTATTCTCTGACGAAAATTTTATGGCAGGTACAAGGGGATGGCTTGACTTTGGTAAATTAAGGACATCTTGGGGTATGTCTGGTAACATATTCTCTAACACATATCTTGCACAAGGTATATTAGAGGTAGGAGTATCTTCGAATTTAGGTAACGCTACTCTTGTTCCTAACTGGTCTACTGGTCTATACAATGAAGATTTATCTTGGGAAGAGACAACGCAAACAGATATAGGAGTTGATTTAGAGATGTTCGGTAGACGCCTATCTGTAACTGCAGACTACTATCACAGATACACAAAAGACCTACTAAGTGTAGTGATGCTTTCAGGCTTCGGTTCATACACTGGTTATGCTCAACAGTGGCGTAATAGTGGTTCAATATTAAATACAGGTTATGAATTAACTATTGGCTATGAGTTTATTCGTGAGACTGATATGTACTTTAGAACCATGCTTACTTTTGCTGATAACCGTAACTCACTTATAGATACTTATAATGGTGAAGATTTTGATGAATATTCAGTTATTGGTAAACCACTAAATGGAATTTATGGTTATGAGACTAACGGTATTGCACAAACAAATGATGATATACCATATTTCTATTCGGCTCGTTCGGGTAATCACTACCTATCTCCATCAGGACAGTATTTTGCTCAATATCGTGCGGGTGATTATATATATACCGATGCAAATGGTGATGGCGTTATAGATAGTAACTCAGACAAAATATATCTTGGAAGTGCACTTCCAACAATAACTGGAGGTATTCTATTTGATTTTAAATGGAAAAATTTTGATGCAAACGTGGTTCTTAGCTATCAGTTAGGTCGTCATATATACAACACAGGTAAAACAAGCTCTTTGGGTACTTTCCAAGGAACGCCATTAGCTCCACTTATCGCCGATATAAACGAGATTGACACTTGGAGTGAGACAAATACAGATGCAGTATATCAAAGTAATTTCTTAGATGACACAGGACGTTGGAGAGATCCAATAGATCTTTTTGTAGAGAAGGTTAATATGTTAAAGATAAGTAATGTAGTTCTGGGTTATAATTTATCACGTTCACTTACATCTAAGCTAGGTATTAAGAAAGCTCGATTATTTGTTAGTGGTGAGAACCTATTAGAACTTAGTAACTATTCAGGTATTAGTGCTGAGACTGTTAGTCTTGCTTCGGGTATTGATAACGGGAAAAATTATCCATTAGCTCGTCGTTTTACACTGGGATTATCTATTGACTTTTAATAAAACAATTTAAATATTATGAGAAGAATTATATATGCCGTTTTGGCAGTTACTCTGCTAACATTATCATCTTGCGGCGATTTACTAGATAAAACACCAGTAAATTCGCAAACATTTGATAATATTCGTGCAGAGAAAGACCTTGAAGGTTTATTAAACTCATGCGAATATTACTTGAGAAATGCACAAACCGATGATGCTATCTATCCTGCACTTATCGGTGAGTATGCTGATGCTGTTACATATTCGGATTTTGCAATATACAGAGATCTCTCTTTTGGACAAGAGGCATCGCACGTTAATTGGCAGAAGTATTACTATATTGTATCGACTGCTGAGATTGTATTACGCTCTCTTGATATGGTTGATATGACAGATGAGCGCAGAGACTATTATGAGGGAACAGCGAATTTTTATATAGCCTACTCTTATTTAAAAATGATTAAAGTATTTGGTGAGGTGCCTCTTGTTAAAGGTGAGGTGCCTGTTGGTCCTCTTGCTAAATCATCGTGGCCAGTAGTTGCTGATTATGCTATAGAGTGCGCTACAAAAGCAGCCGAGATGCTAACAGGAATTGAGGGATTAAAAAATTATAGTGACACACCTATTGGTCGTCGCTCTCTGCCAACACGTGAAGCAGCTTACGCTCTTTTAACTGATTTAGCAACTTGGAAAGCAGGTGGGGTTTATCACATGAACCCTGAGGATCAAGATTTTGATGTTGATGCTATGTGGGAACTAGCTGAGGCTAGTGCAACTAAGATTATCGAGAATAGTGCTACTTATCAACTAGAGTCTACACCAGAAGATTTAATCGTTAATTCTCGTGATGGCTCTGTTGAGACAATCTATGAAGTTAAATTTTATAACTCATGGAATGACATCACCTATTCTACATTTATAGTGCACTTTGGTCGTGCTTGTCAAGGATTCCCAAATAATGGAGATTCTGAGCAATTCACTTCTCGTATGACCTATAACATCTATCAAACAACAGTTGATAGCATTTACCATAGTGGCGATTTAAGACGCACATCATTCTTTGTTGATAAAACAAGCGATGTTTACACTCAATCACAGCGAGATAATATGGCAGCACAGGTGTTAGCTTATCCTCACAAATTTAGATATGGTAGATTTGAAACTGAAGGATATAATGTTGGAGATTTTATCAATTATGATCAAAATTATGTAGAGTATCGCCTAGCAGACATTATTCTTTTACGTGCAGAAGCTAGAGTGCGTTTAGGTAAGACGGCAGAGGCAATTGCTGATTTGAATCTTATAAGAAAACGTGCTAATGCACCTCTTTACGACACATCAGAGCATAATGGTGATTTACGTTACACAATATTTGCAGAGCGTGAAAAGGAACTTATCTATGAGTGTAAGAGATATTTTGATATTATCCGTAATGGCTACCACCGAATTTTATTGAGCGAAAAGCACGTTACACTTACAGATCAAGATTATATTGATGGTGCTTTCTTTATGGATGTTCCTTATAATGCATTTATTAATAATGAGTTAATGCGCTATAATAAGTATTGGGTAAGAAATAGAT
>CAYJHM010000214.1:0-3179 GCA_964369935.1 uncultured Rikenellaceae bacterium | reverse complement strand
GTTGTAAAAAGTAATGGTGATGTAGAGAAAGTAAAAGAGCTGCAGAAGCACGTTATGCGCTATCAACAACTCTTTGCAACATATAAGATTGAGAATGCTATTGAAGAGGGGAAAAGATCAGGTATAATTTGGCATACCCAAGGTAGTGGAAAAACAGCGTTAGCATACTATAATATCAAACGACTATATGACTATTATGCAGACAAATGTATTGTTCCGAAATTCTATTTTATTGTAGATAGAATTGACCTACTCACCCAATCTCAAATTGAGTTTGAAAATAGAGGACTAACTGTTAATATTGTCACCTCAAAAGAGGAGTTGATGGCGCAGTTTAAAAGCAATACCTCTGTTGAGAATCAACAAGGACAGATTGAGGTAACGGTTGTTAACATCCAGAAATTCAAAGAGGATAAAGCCAATATCTCAATACCAGATTACGCCATCAATCTACAAAGAGTGTATTTTATTGATGAAGCACATCGGGGATATAAATTTGATGGTAGCTTTTTAGCTAATCTTTTGGATAGCGACCGTAATGCAATTAAGATAGCTTTAACAGGAACGCCTCTAATTGGTGATGAGCATAACTCGTGTAAAGTATTTGGTAATTATATTGATAAATATTATTACAACCAATCTATTGCAGATGGCTATACCTTAAAATTGATTAGAGAGGATATAGAGTCTAACTATAAATTAGAGATAGAGAAGGTTTTAGAGGACATTAGAATTAAAAAGAAAGATTTAAAGCGAGAGCAAATTCTTTCTGAGAAAGCTTATGTAGATGCTATGCTTGATTATATCTTGTATGATATGAAGCGTAGCCGTATTCAGCTAAATGATAGTTCGATAGCAGGAATGATTGTTTGTGACTCAAATCCACAAGCCGTTTCGATGTTTGAAGCGTTTAATTCTTCGAGTGAAGCTCACGGCTACAAGGCTCATTTAATTCTGCACGATGAAGACGATAAGCACACACGTAGACAATACATAAACAGCTATAAAAAGAGTGAAACCATCGACTTCTTGATAGTAAACAAAATGCTGCTCACTGGGTTTGATGCTCCACGCTTGAAGAAATTGTATCTAGGACGACGAATAAAAGATCATAATTTACTCCAAGCACTTACACGTGTGAATAGACCATATAAAAACTTCAAATATGGTTACATTGTAGATTTTGCAGATATATCAGCAGATTTTGACGCTACAAATAAAGCTTATCTAAAAGAACTTTATCGTGAAGTAGGTGAAGAAAACTACAATGAGGCGTACATTAACCTGTTTGAGAGTAATGAAGCCGTAGTAGAACAACTTAAAGAGATTAAAGAGGTGTTGTTTAGCTACGACTGCTCTAATGCCGAGGAGTTCCGTATTCAATTAGACCAGATAAGCGACCGTAAAGAGGTTCTGGAGATAAAGAAAACCTTAGAGCAAGCCAGAGCTTTATCAAATACCATTCGTTCATTTGGTGACGAGGAGCTGAAAGAAAAATTCGCTGAACTTGGCTTTGAAAAGGTGAATGAGTTGTATAGTGTTGCATCACATAGGCTAGACACACTGAATCTCAAAGCAAATTTTGAGCATCAAGAGGAGGTGAGCGGAATTATTAATGAAGCTATGGCGACTATCACATTCTCATTCTACAAGGTTGGAGAGGAAGAACTTAGAATGGTAGGCGAAGATTACGAGCAAGAGTTTCAGCGAGTAACACGAGAGTTTGTTAATAACTTCGACCAAGAAGATGACGAGTACACTACTTTAGCACAAGCATTTAAAGATTATTTTAAGAAAAGAGGATTAGAGCCTGAAGATGTTGCAGATGCAAAGGAGAGTATCGGCTATATGAAAGAGGTAATGGCTAAGATACGAGAAATAAATCGCAGAAATGCCAACTTGCAACGTATGTACAATGGTGATAAAAAATTTGCACGAATACATAAAAGAGTTGTAAATAGAGGCTATATATCTAAGCGAGAGAGCGAAGTGTGTGATGTTTTAAAGAGGCTAAAGGTAGATGTTGATAACCAAATACTTCTAAATAGCGCAATCCTGCAGAACGATCCATATTTCGAGGGAACAGTTAGACACCTCGTGGGTAGTGGCTTAAATGAGCTAAAGGTTAAGGCGGAATTAAAGGATAAAAAGGATATATCAGAACTTATTTCTCGCCAATATCTAAACCAATACCACACAGGTATGGGTGCACGACCATTTTAACACATTGAATTACGAATAAATATATATGACAACAAACATAGAGATAAAGACTAAGGCTCTTATTGATGATATAAAATCAACTTGCGGCTCTTATGGATTGGGAAATGATGGTAATGAGTATAAAATCATTACCCAAATTTTCTTATATAAATTCATAAACGACAAGTTCGGGTATGAGGTATCAACAATAGATAGCCCATACAAGGTAAAGATAAACAAGGCTAAAAATTGGGAAGAGGGGCTTAAAAGTCTGACAGAAGATGAATACGAGGATTTGTTACTATATAATATGCCCCCAAGTAGCCCTAAGTTAAAGCCAGAGCATTTCATCTCTACGGTTTGGAACCAACAAAACAAGGGAGATTTTGCAACTATCCTAGATGCCACATTGGTAGATGTTGGTAACTACAATGCAAGTATATTCTCTGTAAAAACAGCAAGTGATACAAATGTTGCTCTGTTTGAGAATATAACTACTTTTATTCCAGACTCAGCACAACGAGATGATTTTGCACGTGCCCTAGTCTCTCGTCTTGCTAATAATAAGATATTTGACTTCAAAGATGCTTTTGGGCAGAAGTACGATTTCTTTGCTACTATTTTTGAGTATCTTATCAAAGACTACAACAAAGATGGTGGTGGTAAATACGCAGAGTACTACACTCCTCATTCTGTTGCAGCAATTATGTCTAGGCTACTTGTAAAAAAAGGCGATGGTATTAAGAATGTTAGCTGCTACGACCCATCGGCAGGGTCGGGCACACTGTTAATGTCCATTGCTCACGCTATTGGAGAGGATAGATGTACAATATATAGCCAAGATATCAGCCAAAAATCATCCAAGATGCTAAGAATGAACCTTATACTTAATAATTTGGTTCACTCTATTCACAATGTAATCCAAGGAGACACTCTTGTCACTCCATATCATAAGAATGATGATGGCACGCTTAAAG
>CAYJHM010000213.1:0-3185 GCA_964369935.1 uncultured Rikenellaceae bacterium | reverse complement strand
GACGACTGCCAAGGCTCGTAGTAATTAACGTTATTAGCATAGAAAGAGACCCCAAAATAGTCAGTTATATTTTTTGTTAAACGAGCATTTATCATCCAAATCGGTTTTTGTACAACTGGCTCATCTATTGTTGGGTTATGTATCTGATCTTGTAGCAGATAATCACCTATCTTGTAGTTAGGATCGTTTAACATCTCGTCAGTAATTTCGTGATACGTTAAGTTATTATCCATATAGGCAAAAGGTGCACGTGGCGAGTTTTGTGTGTACGAGTAGTTATACCATATAACCTGCATAGTTCCCGACGCTACCAACTCTAATACAGGGATATGGCAAACCGCTTGAAACTGTGTTGAGAACATACGAGCAACATCAACCGTATTATCAACATTATAAACCATTTTATAAGGAGATAACAATACATCACCACTGTACCCTACTGGGTTACTATGTGTTAAACCAGTGGAAAAACTCTTCGACTGAACATACGCACCTCTTAGGTATAAATTTGTTTTGATTGCTTCGATACGTCCGAAATCAAAATTTAACTCTACCCCCATATTTTCCGAACCTTGATTATTCTCATAAGAGCCATTAGTTGTTAATACTCTTTCAGTCGCTAGAATATTATTCATATCAAGCATCAGGTTGTTGTTCGCATCGGCAACCACATTATATAGATTAAAATCGTAATATGTGTAGATACTTGCGCCTCCAAAACCAGTGTCGTTTCTATCTCTATATGCTGTTAGAGAGAGTTGTCTTCCTCCGCTTAGCTTAAAATCTAAACCAAGCTCCATTCTGCGTGTTGTTGAATTTTTAAGCTCTGAATTATTTGGATTGATAATATAAGTTTGATAACGTAAGAAGTTTTCGCCTCCAACACTATAGCTAGCAATCATCCTATCAATATATTTCGGATCTGGATATAGGTATGTTGATCCAGGAATTTTTGAACTCTCACCATACGCAAAACGAACATCGAGCCATTTGGCTGGTGCAAGACCAACATTTATCCTCGGAGATAGCGCCCAAACAAACTCATCAGCAAACGGTTGTAACGAAGACAAACGAACTCCTGCTTGAACTTTAAACGGCATATCAAATAGCTTACCTGATATGTTATCCTCAACAAAGGCCGATAACTGCTGAAGTGCTGGCTCATCGCTAAAGGGTTCTGAACGTGTGTCGGTATTGTGAAGTGGGAGCAGGTCGTCATCGTTATACTTACCTAAACCACTATTCTTCTCATAGCGATACTCTATACCCTTATTAAAAACATGATTAAAATCGCCGTGGCGAATAAAGAAATTATTGCTTACTTTAGCAAATAACGATAGTGGCTGACTGATTGAACCTCCACCCGTATAGTATGACGGTGGAACAATGACAGGAGCAAAGATACCCTCTTCACGTGATGTGTAGAGCGGTGTTTCGCCACCCGAGTTTACAACAAAACGTGTTGTGTAGTAATCTGTTTTACTCGAGGAAGCACCAATAACATATTTTAAATTCTTCGAAAACAGCTTATCCAACTTTATCGAACCAGTATGCGAAAAAGAGAGTGAGTAATCTTTGTTCTCTACAAAATCGCCATTTGCAACCATATCAGGGTCATCACCCGAAGTATCGAAAGCACCAGAATAGGACATAGATGTTTTCATATCATACTTACCAAACGTCTTGCTATATGATAGCCTTGCGTTTACACGGTCGTATGATTCGCGCTTAGTACGAGGATCGCCCGACGATGATAAGTAGTCTGCATTGGCATTAAGTGTACCTCCATTTCTACCTAAAGCCCATCCTTTGCTCAATGATGTTTGGTAGATAGATGGATTAATCTTTCCTCTAATGCTTAGAGGTGTTGCCCCCTGCTTGCTATTAACAACAATTGCACCTGTACTTAAATCACCGTGCTCAGCCGACGCAACACCTGTGATAACCTCAACCGACTCGATATTATCGGTTGATATTTTACGAAGGTCGATACCACCGCCTAACACATTATATGCGCTACTATACATCTCTGTGTTGTTCGACATAGGAACACCATCAATAATAACAGCAACACCATTAGCATTGTTCTTATCTGTAAAAAGTGTTCTCATATATGCCTGCTGTGGCGAGGTCATATCATCAACATTGCCAAAAGTACTCCCAGGAAGAAGAGTTAGCACATCGCTCAAACTTGTTGCTTGGATATGGTCGATAGCTTGGCGACCAATCTTTGAAGAGTTTGCTTTACCAAAAGAGTTTTGTGTTGCTACAACAGTCACATCATCAACCTTTAAGCTCAGAACTCTCATAGATACATCTAACGACTTATCGCCAATAATATCCATCTCGCTACGAAAAGATGTAAACCCCACATATTCAACATTAACTGTTATTTTACCCGCAGGAATACCCGATATAACAGCCACACCATTGCTATTTGTCACTGCATAGAGTTCATACTCCTCAACATAACAAATTGCATCGGCAAGAGGTCGCCCTTTCGATCTATCTTCAACGATAATTGTTAAATCGCCCTTCTCCTTAGCCATCTCGGCAGCAGGAGCAATAACGATATTATTGTTACGTAGCTTGTAGGTTAGTTTAGTATTTTTAAGAATTTTCTCTACAACTTGCGCCGTAGTTAATTTATCGGCTGTTACCGATACCGAAGAGTAACTTTTCAGCTGCTCGACATTAAAAATTATCGACATAGGAGATACCCTATCTAACTCGATTAGTGCATCTGCTAACGATTTATCGACAACCTTAATAGATACTTTAACATCTCTCTGCGCATTTTGCGCTCTAAGCTCACCAAGCGAACCTAACAGAAGTGCTACGACACATATAGCCGATAGAGCAAAACTTTTTAAGGAACGCACCATTAATAGTAGTTGTTTGTTCATAATAGAATTGTTAATTAATATATAAGTTCAATACTTTAGGCACACGCGTAGCATAAATAACACTCTGAGAGTACTATTTTGCCAGTTTTAATTTTACAAATAACTATAGGAAAATTATTTTATTGTGACAATATCACCATTGACAGTATAACTAAACGACTCTGTTTCAGATAGAAGTTCTAGTAACTCCTTGTAGCTACTATCAACCTCTAAAGAACCATAGAACCTTTTACTCTTTAGACTGTCATTTTCAAATTGTATGGTGATATTATAAAAACG
>CAYJHM010000212.1:0-3195 GCA_964369935.1 uncultured Rikenellaceae bacterium | reverse complement strand
GTTGTTTTAGTAGATGAGATTGACTTACACCTTCACGTAAAGTGGCAACGTGAAATAGTTGGTTTGCTAAGAAAAATATTTCCAAATACTCAATTTATATTCACTACACATAGTCCATCTGTTATTCAAGGAGCCTCCGAAGATGCTATATTATTTAGAACATATAGAGAAAATGGACAAACAAAAGTGAGTGAACCCTATTATAGAAAAGAACTAGATCATCTAATGATGAACACTCTTATTACATCAAGTATATTTGGAGTGGGAGACTCTCGAATGAATACGGGTAATAATGAAGCAGACACAAGTGACACATATGTCTTGTATAGGTTGAATAATAGAATTGAGCAACGTTTGAAAGAACAGAAGCAACAAGGCAAGGTGTTTCTTAGTGAGGATGAAATAGATAGTCTTATAGATACAATTTTAAGAGAAGAGGAGCAAAATGATAAAAATAAATAAAGACTTGAATGATCCCCCCTATTCATTGTGTCCCATAATTAATAATGTAGTATACCCAGTAGGAGTAGTATTTCCAAATGGGAATGTACGCAAAACAGCAAAAACAACGCACTCACGCAGGGAAGAGGTGATTGTAAGTGGGGTTTACCCTGATACAGGGAAATATAATGATCGCTATAAATATAAAGATATTAAAGAAAAACTAAAACTCATTTATAAAAATAAATGTGCGTTTTGTGAATCATATTGTGAGCAGCTTCACGTTGAGCACTATCGCCCTAAGAGCAAATATTATTGGCTTGCTTACAGTTGGGACAACTTGCTATTAGCGTGCCCAACTTGTAATAGTAGCAAAGGGAACAGATTTGAAGTATTTAATCTCCAGGTAAATAATTTTGATGATACCGAACTAGATCGCCAGAACATTAATAGTTTATCAGCTCAATATGATTTACAAGAGAATCCAAAGTTAATTAACCCTGAGGCTAAAGATCCTGTTGGAAGTGCTGCTTTTGATCGTAATGGTAAAATTAGTTCTACTGATCCATATATGAAACATACGATCGAAGTATGCAAGCTAGATAGAAGCAATTTAAATGATAGGAGACGAAAGCTGCTTAATGACTTCAAAGATCATATTAAGGCAGAGTTGTCAGTGGGCAATAACAATTATGTAAAAGGTAAAATACGAGAATTTATAAGAGACGCAGATAATTTGGATAATGAATTTATTGCTTTTAGGAAATATGCTGCCTCTCATTTGATAAGCGCAGTAGTAATAAGGGAGTGTATACCGTAGCACGATAGCTGAGGAAACCACATGCTTTATAGAAGCATTTAAGTCGCAAATATTTCAATAAATTTGGTGTTTCATAAGGATCTTACTACCTTTGTAGCAGGAAACGAAGCGGACGAGAAAGCTATGAAAAATGATGAAAGCTGAACGCAGAATCAAACTTGTTTGAATTATGCTGAGGCGCATCTCATTTTATGTAAAAATAGTGAATTTCCGAGTGTATCAATTCGTGGGACTAAACAGATTTAGAAAAATTATATCTCTAATATAGAGGGTTTTACGCAGCTCATTCGAGTGTTGGTGGCACCACTTTGAAGAGATGTAAAATCTCGTAAATTCCTGAAATTCAATGAATTTCGGGGATTTTTCATTGTGCGCAGGGTCATTTCAGCCTTTGACGCCAAGAACTTTTGCCTCCAATTCCGCTCCAGTCTACGTTCTTTAACTTTCATCGCAATCGAAGTTAATATGGAGTCGGGCGTTTTGTTTAATAGTGCTAATATATTATCGCTTATCATAATTATGTTTTTATAAGTGTTATAATAATATCACTACAATGATAGTGAAATAAATTGAGATAACAATAAATATTACTACACAATTTATCAAAACCACATTATTTTTCTCACAAAACATTTGGTGTATTCCATAAGAATTACTATTTTTGCAGTATTGAAACCCCAAAGGCAGAATGAGTATAAACGCAAAAATGCGAGGTTGTAAATTCAGTATATTTGCTCCGTAAAATTACGAAATAAAAAAATAATATAAAAATCAATTCAAATAGTTTAAGATAATGGAAACAAAAAACAATTACACGCGGCCTCTATGTGAGGTTATCGAACTTCAAATCGAACAAATAGTCTTGACTGTAAGCGGCAGTATTGACCCAGTAGAAAATAAGCCATCAGGCTGGCAATAACCAAAAAAATAAAAAAATGAGAAATCTATTTAAATCTTTAATTGCATTTGCCCTATTAGCAAGTGGTTGTTCTAAGGATGTGAACCAAGAACCATCGACAGGTTCAACAAATCAAGGTACACTTCCAATTCTTAGTACATCAACGAGTATAGAATCTGTTCAAACGAGAGTAAATATTACGGATAATAGTACAGCTGGTTTAGTCTTCAAATGGAACTCTGGCGATTTAGTATCAATATACAAAATCGTTGACGAAACTAATCTTTATAGTATGGAAAATATCAAGGTAGCTGAGTATAAAGCGGCAGTTAGTGACGAAACCGTGACTTTCTCGGTTGAAGAGGCAACTTTTACATCAACTATTGATCCAACTGAGAATGTTCAATATGTTGCAGCTTACTTGATAAAAAACCAAACGAACCTAGCTGGTCGTCAATGGAATTTCCCGATCCCCGTTTACGATAAAGAAGACGACAAGCTAAAGTACCTAGCTAATGCATCTAAGCTAATGTCTGGTAAATTTACGTTTAATGGTGACCCTCTAGTCTTCAATCACGAAATGGCATACCAACAACTTAAAATTGTTCGCCCAACTGCTGTAGATGGTTACACCGAAGCTGAATTAGCTGGTATTTATAGTAATACAGAGCCACTGTACATCGCTATGGCAAATAACTTAAGCAAAGTTGCTGGTTATCGTTTTTTAAAAATCAGCTGGAGTGATTTTGTAGATGAGGGAGGTGATATGGTGCTTGACTTTCATATTCCATTATCGGCAGGTAATTACAGTGAACTTCTTTTGGCATTCAGCTCAAATAGTAATGGCGTAACCCCTTCTATTATTTTCAGTCGCGTGCTTAGGGTAAGCTCTGAAATGACACTTGAGGCGGGTGTACGTTACAAAAACACAACTCCAATTGATGGCAGTGAATATTACAAAGTACAAGAGTAGACCCCACTGCAAAACTCTAGTTCAAGAAGGCTTTTCCCATAAGCACGTCATCTGCGGCACATT
>CAYJHM010000211.1:0-3199 GCA_964369935.1 uncultured Rikenellaceae bacterium | reverse complement strand
TTTATTACTCTGGATATAAGTAATTTAAACTATTTCTTATCCAAAACTCAGGTTAAAAACGTTTTTGGTAGGCGTGGCAGTAGGGCTCTTTGCCTGTTTTTTTGTAGTAGTCTTGGTGGTACTTCTCCGCTGGGTAGAATCTTGTTGCTTTTGTTACTTTGGTTGCTACTTTGTACCCTTTATCGGTTAGTTGCTTGATTAGTTTATTTGCTGTGTCTTGCTGTTTGGGCGAAGTGTAGAATATCTCTGAACGGTACTGCGTACCCTTATCTGGCCCTTGCCTATCAATCTGCTCGGGGTCGTGAATTTCGAAAAATAATTTTGCTAAGGTTTGATAATCAACGATAAGAGGATCAAAAATTACTCGTACCGCCTCGGCGTGCCCTGTATTTCCGTCACATACCTCTTCGTATGTAGGGTTTGGGATGTGCCCTCCTATATACCCCGACTCGACACTTTTGACCCCTTTTTGCTGCGCTAATAGGTGCTCAACACCCCAGAAACAACCTCCTGCAAATATTGCCTCCTCCTCTTTGGGGATAAATTTCATTGAGATAGAGTTTACGCAGTGACGGATATTTTTACGAGTAAACCTTTCGCCCTCGAAAACGTGCCCCAAATGCGCACCACACTTAGCACACACTATCTCAACCCTACGCCCATCGGCATCAGGCTGACGTTTTATTGCGCCCTCAATCTCATCGTCGAAAGCAGGCCACCCACAGTGTGAATCAAATTTATCAGCTGATTTGTATAGCGGAGCATTACATAATTTGCAGATATAAGTACCCTCGCCCTTGAAATTGGTATATTTACCTACAAAAGGAGCCTCGGTTCCTTTGTCGATGATTACCCTCTTCTCTTCGTCGGTTAATTTATTAAGAATCATATTATTATTGCTTTGTGCGTAGTTTGCTACGGAGATAATTATCGCCAGTAGTGTAGATATAATTGTTTTCATACTCGTATAACGTTTAGGAAACACAAAAATAATACACAAACACACAAAAATCTGACCAATAATCAATAATCTTTAACTTGTTTGATACTTAATAGTGAACACCTTATAAATTAAAAATAGAATAATCGCCGAACCAATAACGAATAGTGGATAAAATAGCGGTTTACCTAGCTGTTCAATCAATGGGGTGCCGAATGGTTCGTTGGATAAATGAAGCATAGCCATAGCAGCTGCATTATTTAGTGCGTGCATAATAATAACGGTTATAAGCGAATAGTTTGTACGGTAGTATATATAACCCCAAAATAACCCTGCGATTGTTGCCGTAACAATTTGAATTGTATTAATGTGTATAACCCCAAATATCAGAGCACTTATAACTATTGCCCATTTAACACCCCAGCGCGATGCAATATCACGTAAAATAATCCCTCGAAAAAGATACTCCTCGAAGATAGGGGCTGCGATAACTGCTGTAAATATGCTTGTAAGCAGCGAATTGTTTCCAAACAATTCGAAATAGTCTTCTATTGCATTAGGGAAGAGGTGAACCAAAGGATCAAGCGCAACACTCTCGGCAAGCATATACACCACACCAATAATTAGATATATAGGTATAACCCTACCCAATTTAGGCAATGTTGCTTCATATCCACGACTTGCCGACATAATATTTCGGTACTTCACAATACCAAATGAGGCTAAACCAAAACTCAACACATATACTATTGCTAACGATAATGATATATCTACTAAAGGAATAAGCTGCGTAAGGTTACTCTCAACAATAGCAGCTATAATAGTTGATATAAAGAAGATAACGATATATATTATAAAATCTTTTACCTTAACCCTGCCTTTCATTGTTGCGTTCATAATAGACTATTTGTTTGATTCGCCCTCTTCGTTAGACTCTGACTCTTCTGATTTTTTATTTAAGATAAGAGGAGCAGGGGCAGTAATTTGACGTAGTGTAGCACTCTCGTCGATAATCACACGAGTATTACTCTCGACCTTGAATATATTATACAGCACCTTTAGTACTATAATCGCAGCTACAACATATACCGCATAGTAAAGATACTGATTATTAATAATCATATTTAAAATATTCTTCTCTGCCAACCCCGAGTAGATAGCCGTAACACTTATCAAATTATTTATCGAGTGCAACACTATCACCGTAGCTAAGCTATAACGGGTTGCATAATACACATAACCTAATAACAATCCAACAGCAAAAGTTGTGACCGTTTGAATAGAGTTAAAATGCATTATCGAAAAAATTAATGCACTCATAACAATACCCGATCTTACACCCCAACGTGAAGTTATATCGCGCTGCAAGATACCCCTAAAAATATACTCCTCGAAAAATGGCGCAGCAAGCACAGTTACTGCTACATTTAACCACATCCCACTTTTGGTGAATTGATTAAGGTACTCTGTAATCTCTTTTAGATAGACGGTGTTTAGTGGTTCGTTTACCACCATAAAAGCGAAAATAAATAACACCCCATAGAATGTATGAATAGGATTGAACCACCCTAATTTAGGCACAAAACATCTCACTTTTGAGTAGCTACATCGAACAAGACGATAAATAAGAATTATCATCGTAGACAACATAAACCACGGCACATATATCAGTTTCGATAGCGTAGCAGGTTGATAAGTATCGCCAAAGTAATAACCAGCAACCTTACTAACAAGGATACTAGAAACTACCATAATCAACATATAGGCTAATATATCAAAATATGTAAAAAACTTATACTTCATCTAATACCTACAATTAATATATTATCTACTTTTAAGTTCAAAATATTCGGTTACCGGTGGGTCTACATTCAAATCATAATATTCAACTGTTTGAATATCAAAACGAAAATAGACTAAATCTTTATAGTCTGAATAAAGGCGTGGCAAAACAGGATTGGTGTTATATATCTCTTGCGCATCATCATCATCAACATCAAAGTAGACCTTACCATCTGCCTTTGCCGATACTCCATTACTCATTGCTAGAATTTCGACATATGGAGTGAGCTTTAGTTGCTGATACACCTTTTTCTTAGGTGATGTAGCAAAAAAGAGCGAGCTCCCCTTGCTTTTCATTATCTGAAACACCCTGATACGAGGTTTTCCATAGTCGATAGTGGCAAGTACAACCTCTTTGCTTGCTACAATATAATCAATTGCTTTATTCATTTTAAATATTATCTTTATATATTATTC
>CAYJHM010000210.1:0-3212 GCA_964369935.1 uncultured Rikenellaceae bacterium | reverse complement strand
ATATTATTGATTTGTGACATAAATGATATGTTTAATAGTGCAAAATTATGAAAAAAAATAATATAATCGATATTTTATATATTTTTTTTAAATTTTATTCCAAAATAAGGTAACGTAAATCATTATGCAAATAGAAACAAAAAATAGAAACAATGAACAGTAAGGAAATAGATATATTTGATAGTGAATATAAGAGAAAATTAGAAAAGCTCAAAGATATAGCCGATAGTAAACTCAAACTCTCGAACGAGGAGCTAATTGAGATGTGCGAGAAGGATGCATCGTTACTTTTAACAATAATAGAAGCCTCTGACGAGAATAGTTATATCCAAAATAGCGAAATGATGGAACTTGGGTTTAATAATAGAGGTAAAGATATTTTTATTAAACGTTTAGTTGCAAAGCGAAAATCTTTGCGAAATAGAAAATTAGCCATCGCCGTCTCGTCTATCGCCTCGGCAGTGATAGCGCTCTCTATGGTTGTATATAGTTATATTGAGAGGGGTGAAGTAACGATTCAGGTTCCTATACAAGTAGCGAAAGTAGCTAAAACAGAGATAATTACACCAACACTAATAACGGATAATGGCAAGGCAATTAAAATGGAGGTTGCAAACAGCACTAGCAGTATTGTAAATATAATGGAAGTTGCCCAAAATGTTGCTAAGGATACGGTGAGTGTTGAGACAAAATATAACCGATATGTTGTACCTGCAAAATATACCAGTAAGGTAGTGCTCGACGACGGAACGATTGTTCATCTTAATGGAGGTAGCGAGCTGCTTTTCCCTGAGCAATTTAACGGTAATGAAAGGCGGGTAGAGCTTATTGGTGAAGGGTACTTCGAGGTTGCAAAATCAGCTAATAGGTTTGTTGTTTCGGCTAACGGATTGGATGTAGCTGTTTATGGAACAAAATTTAATGTTAATGCAACAACTAAAGATGTGGTTCAAACGGTGTTAGTTGAAGGTTCGGTTGGTGTTATTGTTAAAGGTAAAGCGTTGCAGCTTAATCCAAACGAACTATGTATTGCCAACCTAACGAGTGGGGATGTAACAAAAGAGAGTGTACGAATAGATAAGTATATTTCTTGGGTATCGGGGCGTTTTATGTTCGAAAGAGATAATCTTGAAACAATACTAAATCAACTATCTCAGTGGTATGGAGTTGAATTTATTATGACAAATAAAAAACTTAACGAGGAATCTATAACAACTATAATATCAAAGGATACCGAATTAGAGGAGGTCTTAGAGCTACTGTCGAAACTTAATATTAACATAAAATTCATTAAAACAAACGGAGGATATATGGTTAAATAAAAGAACAACTGAAAACTCAGGTATCAAGTTAAATTAATTAAAATTAAAAACAAAATTTATGAACAAAAAATTTACAATGACAACAAGGGGTGGTACATTACACAAGATTATTATCTGTTGTGTACTATTTCTAATGGTCGGGAACTTTTTCCCGGTCAATCTAATAGCCTCGGATATTAGAACTGTCTCTGTTACCGCCACACTGGAGATGCAGATGGAACAGAAGATATCAATAGAGATAAAAAATAGCTCATTGCGAGATATTCTCTATGAGATACAAAAAAAGGCAAGTATCAATATCGCTATTTTAGATGGTGATATCGATAAAATGCCTAAGCGTGATTTTTCGGTAACAAATAAAAAGGTTAGCGAAGTATTAGATATGTTACTTGGTTCAACACCATACGATTACGAGCTAAGTTCTACGGGTGTTGCTATTAATAAGCGTATTGTTACACAGCAAAGGCAACCACAAGATGTGATACGATTTTCGGGTAAGGTTGTAGATGAGAAGGGTACACCTCTTGTTGGTGCAACCGTTATATCTACATCGAGTAGTTCGAATGGCTCTGTTACCGACGCAGAGGGTAAGTTTGCAATGACAGCAAAACGAGGCGAGCAGTTTGAAGTTGCTTATATTGGTATGATAGGTCAAGTTATAACAGTAGACGATGCCACTACTAATTTGGTGATAACAATGGTAGCAGATGCTTTAGCCGTTGAAGATGTTATTGTAACAAGTTACTTTAATCGAAGCAGAGAGAGTTACACGGGTAACGCTACAACCTATACAGGAGACGAACTTCGTGTAGTGTCGAGCGGAAATATAATGTCTACTCTATCTATGATTGATCCTTCGTTTAAAATGGTGGTAAATAATGAGATGGGAAGTAACCCTAACTACTTACCAGAGTTCACTATTCAGGGTTCAACAAATTTACAAAACGAATACTCAAGCACACCTAATATGCCAACATTCATTATGGATGGTTTTGAGGTGAGCGCACAAACAGTATTTGATTTCGACCCTAATAGGATTCAGAGTATCACAATATTAAAAGATGCTGCAGCAACAGCTATTTATGGTTCAAAATCGGATAATGGGGTTGTTGTTATTGTTACAATTCCACCTAAAGAGGGGGATGTTAGATTCTCGTACTCATTTAATGGCGATGTAAATGTTGCCGATTTATCTTCGTATAATCTTATGAATGCTGCTGAGAAGTTGCAATATGAGTTGTTGGCTGGAGAGTTTAACGCAAATTCGGATCCAAGTATACAAGAGGGTGAAAATATCTATAATAACCGCTTAAAACTTGTGCAGAGCGGAATAAACACCGAGTGGTTAAAGCTGCCTATCAACGAGGCACCAATATCTCAAAAACATTCGTTAATGATTGATGGTGGTAGCAAAGAGTTTCGTTACTCTATCGACCTAAACTACCGTGATGAGAGAGGTGCTATCAAGGAGTCGGGACGTAAAACAGTAGGTATATCTTCAAAAATTCAATATGCTACCGAGAAGCTACGTTTTAGCAACCATATGACCTTCGATAATACTAAAGCAAATAACTCTCCGTATGGTTCGTTTGCTGAGTATGCAAAGATAAATCCTTACTACACACCTTATGATGCTAATGGTGATCTTAATATGTTACTTTACGAAGCAAAGGATATTGGTGAAGTAGATGTTTATAACCCTATGTATAACTCAACTATCAATACCAAAGATACCGAATCAATAAATAGCTTTACCGAGAGATTTAATATTGAGTGGGATGTGATGGAAGGCCTGAAGTTAAAAGGTAACGCAGCTATTGTTTATGGATTTAATAGTAGCGATGTTTTCAAACCAAATGGTCATACAGATTTTAAACCAGCTAATGTTTA
>CAYJHM010000209.1:0-3230 GCA_964369935.1 uncultured Rikenellaceae bacterium | reverse complement strand
GGTTTTGAGAAAATCAAAATCGCTCTTAAGTACCATCCAAGAACTAAAGTGCCTGCAATCAAGAATTTAGTACGTATTAGCCGTCCAGGTTTACGTAGATACTCTTCTGTGGCGGATATGCCAAGAGTGTTGAACGGTCTAGGAGTAGCTATTCTATCTACTTCTAAGGGTGTTATCACTGACAAGAAGGCTAGAGAAGAGAATGTAGGCGGTGAAGTATTATGTTACATCTATTAATGATAAAAGAAAATGTCAAGAATTGGTAAATTACCTGTAAACTTACCTGCTGGTGTTGAGGTTTCAATCCTCCCAGGAAATGTGGTAAGCGTTAAAGGACCTCTAGGTACACTATCTCAGAAAGTTGATTCTGATATAGAGGTTACTATTGAGGGGAATGTATTAAATGTTACACGTCCAACTAACCAACCTCGTCACCGTTCAATGCACGGTCTATACCGTTCATTAATAAACAATATGGTGGTTGGAGTTAGTCAAGGATACGAGCTTAAGCAAGAGCTTGTTGGTGTTGGATATAAGGCTAATGTAAATGGAAGCATTTTAGAGCTTAGCCTTGGTTACTCGCACGATATTCATATTGGTATACCTGCTGAGATTAAAGTTGAGGCGGTTACTGAGAAGAAGGGTAATCCTATCGTAACATTAAGATCTATTGATAAACAACTTATAGGGCAGTATGCTGCTAAGATTCGTTCACTTCGTAAGCCAGAGCCGTACAAAGGTAAAGGTATTCGTTTCGTGGGTGAGGTTCTTAGACGTAAGGCCGGTAAATCAGCTAACGCTAAATAATAGTAGAGTATGGCACTTACGAAGATTGAAAGAAGAGAGCGCATAAAGAAGCGTATCCGCAAAGTTGTTAGCGGAACTGCATCTGCACCACGTATGACGGTGTTCAGAAGCAACAAACATATATATGTACAGCTAGTTGATGATGTGGCACAGATTACTCTTGCTGCTGCTTCAACTAAAGATAAAGAGGTAGCTGCTGAGGTTACTTCGCTTAACAAAGTAGATGCTGCTGCTGCTGTTGGAAAACTAGTAGCTAAGCGTGCTGTTGAGAAAGGAATCACTACTGTAGCTTTTGACAGAAATGGTTATCTTTATCACGGTAGGGTTAAATCATTGGCTGACGCTGCTAGAGAGGGCGGCCTAAACTTCTAATTTTTATGTCTATGAATCCTAACATAAAGAAAGTAAGGACAAGTGATCTTGAGTTAAAAGACAGACTTGTGAGCATTCAACGTGTAACTAAAGTTACTAAGGGAGGACGTACATTCTCTTTCTCTGCTATCGTGGTAGTAGGAAATGAGGCCGGAGTTGTAGGTTTCGGTCTAGGAAAGGCGAATGAGGTTACTGCTGCAATAGCTAAGGGCGTTGAAGATGCTAAGAAAAATCTAATAAAGGTTCCTGTATTAAAAGGAACTATACCTCACGAGCAGGAGTACCGTTTTGGTGGTTCTGTGGTACTTATGAAGCCAGCTGCTCCCGGAACAGGAGTAATTGCAGGTGGTGCGATGCGTGCCGTATTTGAGAGTGTTGGTATACACAATGTACTTGCAAAGAGTAAGGGGTCATCAAACCCACACAACCTAGTTAAAGCTACCATTTTTGGTCTTGCTGAGCTACGTGATGCTTACACTATTGCTGAAACTAGAGGTATATCATTAAGTAAAGTGTTTAACGGTTAATCTTTTTAAACGAAATGGGAAGAATATTAATTACACAGGTTAGAAGCCGTATTGGTGCTTCTAAAAAGCAGAAGGCTAACCTTGACTCTCTTGGTTTAACTAAGATGCACCGTACTGTTGAGCACGATGACTCGAAGGTGATACTTGGTATGGTTGAGAAGGTTCGCCACCTTGTGAAGGTAGAAGAAGTTAAATAGTGTATAATCTTTTAAATTGAAATAGAAGATGAATTTAAGTAATTTAAAACCAGCAGCGGGCTCTACACACTCGGAGAAGCGTATTGGACGTGGTCAGGGTTCTGGTCATGGCGGTACATCTACACGTGGACACAAAGGGGCGCAATCGCGTTCAGGATACTCTCGTAAAGCTGGTTTCGAGGGGGGTCAGATGCCACTTCAGCGTCGTCTACCTAAATTTGGTTTCAAGAACAACAATAAAATTGTATATAAGCCTATAAATCTATCGTTACTAAGCGAGTTGGCTGCTAAGTACGAGCTAACAGAGATTACTCCTGAGCTACTTCTAGAGTTCGGTGTAATTTCACGTCAAGATAGAGTAAAGGTTTTAGGTGCTGGTGAGTTAACAGTAACACTTAAAGTGACTGCTCACAAGTTCTCTAAGAGTGCAATTGAAGCTATCGAAGCAAAAGAAGGAACAGTAACCACCCTTTAATATTAGATTCGATGAAAAAATTAATCGAAACAATAAAGAATATCTTTAAGATAGAGGAGTTAAAGAATAGGATACTATACACGCTTGTAATTCTATTAATATACAGGTTGGGTAGTTTTATTACCCTTCCTGGTATCAATCCAACAGCTCTTTCGGAGTTAGGAAATCAGGTTGATAGTAATGGATTACTTGGTTTACTAAATATCTTCTCAGGAGGAGCATTTAGTAATGCCTCAATATTCGCACTGGGTATTATGCCATATATCTCGGCATCGATTGTTATCCAGCTTTTAGGAATTATGGTTCCATATTTCCAGAAGATTCAGCGTGAGGGCGAGAGTGGACGTAGAAAAATTAATCAGTGGACTCGTTTACTGACTATTATAGTTATTATGTTCCAAGCACCTGCCTACCTTACTAACCTACAAAATTTAGGTCTTAGTAGTGGTGCGTTTGTGTTAGGAGCAAGTAACGGGCTATTCCTTTTCTCGTCGTCTGTTATTCTTATAGCGGGTACAATGTTCGTGATGTGGTTAGGTGAAAAAATTACCGACAAGGGTATCGGAAACGGTGTCTCTTTGATAATAATGGTTGGTATTATTGCACGTTTACCGCATGCGTTCCTAGCAGAGATTAATACTCGATTCACTGAACAAACAGGTGGATTGATTATGTTAATTGTTGAGATATTTGTTCTATTCGTGATTGTTGCTGCAACTATCGCTCTTGTACAGGCTACTCGTCGTATTCCTGTTCAGTACGCTAAGCGTATTGTTGGAAATCGTCAGTATGGTGGCGCTCGTCAGTATATCCCATTAAAGATTAATGCTGCGGGTGTTATGCCAATCATCT
>CAYJHM010000208.1:0-3264 GCA_964369935.1 uncultured Rikenellaceae bacterium | reverse complement strand
TTGCGAATTTTACTATAACAATACAACTATTCGGCACCATATCATTCTTAGGGGCATGGGGTAGAATTCGGTGCTCTCATAATAGGTGTTAAAAATATTCTCAACTTTTAGGGATGCTGAAATAGATTTACCTAATAGGGTGAGGTTATAACCCACCTCCATATTGTGGAGGTAGTAGGCGGTTGTTAGGTACGATTCGTCGTCGGAGGTGAACCTCGCATCTGTAAACGAGGCGTTATAGTGTAGCCATGCACGTTCACGGTAGGCTAAATTATATCCTGTGCTCCATCTATTTCGTGGAATATATATTAGCTGTTTTCCTTGGGTTGCCTCGTTATTACTATTATCAGTTGAGTGGGCATAGGTGTAGCTGAAATTTATCGTGTGAGTAGCTATGTCACCTAAATAACGTGCATCTAATGTGACTTCTAACCCTTTTGAAATAACATTTTTTAAATTCTTTGGCGACCATATAGCACCATTTCCTGTTGGGGTCCATATAATCCAATTATCCACATCCATATAGTACAGCGAAGTAGCAAAATCAACCCCCATACAACCAAATCGAGGATTAGACTCAAGAGTTATGTCGTATGCTTTCCCTGTTTCAGGTTCTAAATCGGGATTGCCCCCAGGGTACCAATAGAGGTCATTTAGCGTGGGTACTCGTAAGTTATAACTGTTCGATGCCTTAATGGTTAGGTATCTGTCGATTGCAAAATATCTTGCCGTTAAGCTATAAATTTGATATGTCGAGCTATTTATGTTCTCTACGGTTGTTTGAGCATCTATTGCAACCCTGCGGATAGGCCTGTAAAGTAGGTATCCAGAGAGTGCGAGGGTTGTTCTTGACACTTCACCACTGCTAAAGTTATCCGATTCTACCCAATCATATCGATAAGATAAATCACCCCCTATCGCAACTTTTTTAAATCCGTTATAGCGATAATTACTCTTTGCTATAACCGAATAACCTCGGTTATTAGTGTTAATCGAGCCTATTTCGCCCATATCTTTGGTGTAATGCAGATTGTTTTGTAGATAGGCTACAGTGTTCTCGACTTTATGGCTTTTATGATTATAATTGTGCCCTAATAATGCACGTACAGCATTATCGTTAGTATTTTCGCTTGATACCTTATTAACCATAATAGGTTGAGGTAGTGAACGTTTATCATTCTGCCACCATCCAATAGCGTATATCTTATTTTTAGAGGATAGGCGATAATATAGCTCTTGCATAACCCCCTGCTTTATGTAGTTGGCATCTTCACGTCGTTCGTAGAATGGTTCGGTGCTATACACCTTATTAAGATATCGGTAGTTATTATCAGAATGTTGATAAAAGGCACGGGTGACAGAGGTGAGTTTACCTAAACTAAAGCGGCCATTAATCCCTGCCGTGTAAGTATTATTCGATGCCCCTTCAAGTATAAGCGATACCTCGGGCTTTTCAACGGCTCTATCACTATTTTGGAAAGCTACCGTACCACCAACTCCGCCACTTCCCCCTTTAGCTACACTTCCACCGTGATATAGAGCAACCCCATCGGTAAAATATACTGGTACTTGCGAGAAATCGAAGCTCCCAAGCTGCGGTGGATTTAATGCTATCCCGTTCCATAGCACCTTTGTGTGCGACGAAGATGTACCCCTAAATGATATAGTTGCTAGCGAGCCTTGACCTAGGCTCTTAACTTGAAGTGACGACCCTTCGAGAAGTAGTTCGGAGAGCGTGCGCGAGACATTACGCTCAATCTCGCCCTTATTAATAACTGTTACAGCCGATCCAACACCCCTATCAGGCTTATGCTGGCTCTTATAGTCCCTCTCTACTTTTACGCTATCAATTACTATATCTTTCTTGATTTGTGCGCTTATATTATTAACAATAAATAATGTAAAAACACATAATATTACTACCCTAACCATAACAGAAACAAATGTAAGTACTTACCAAAATTACAAAAACTCTAACCGCCTTTTTAGTGGGCGACTATATAGCAAAATTGCCCCAACTCAAACTCTTTTATCAATCGATTTTTTGGGGAGTATTCGTAGATTTTTGTCTTTTGTAGAGTATCAATATCTATTTTTTTTGCCATAAGTTTACAATAATTAACACTATTAAACACCTCTGATAAATAATAGTGTGCCGATTGATAAATCTTATGCCATCAAACTAATGACCTTGACGTAACTTGCGAACTACTATGCCTTCACCCGAAGCACCAATTAGAGGGAGTGTACACTCTAAAAAGTATGTATGGCAGGTCTTCTGGCTACCTTATGCTCTTGCACGCCTTCCCATCACTATATGACAGTGGCAAAAGTGCAGAGCCCCAACAAGGATTACAGCTGCGGGTACAGCTCCGAAATCTAATCGGATTCCCTTAACCAATACACTGCAAAGTTACGCATAATAATCTATATATCAAAATTTTCAGAGTATTTACACCACGATAATATAAAAAGCGATTATTGAAACATCTCTCTGTTTCAATAATCGCCTAGTCTGAAAAACACCCATAAGTGATAAGTCTGTTGGCAATAGCTTATTACTCGGGTTAGAAGTAATTTAAACTATTTCTTATCCAAAACTCAGGTTATTTGTTTAAATATCCTCTAGCTTCTCCCTCTCAACTATCTCGCTGTTCGCCCTATCTAGGTAGTCGATGGTGATGTAGCCACCATCACGAATAGTTGCATTTGCCGAAATGGTGATAGTGCCGTTTCTGGTTATCCACTTATATGAGTAAAAGTAGCTCCCAGTACTTAAATTGTGTATCTCATAACCACCACCTTTATAGCTTGCACCTTCTGTGTATTTATCGGTGCGTTCGGTTGGTTTTCCATATTTTTTTTCAAACAGAGCGGCAACATCATCAATCTTAGATTTTAGTTGAGCCCAATCTTTTGAAACCATTAACGAGATACTAATACCATATACCCTGTCTGTTTTAACAGATACTAATGGAAGTAGTGATACATCCTCGTTAATAAACTTACCCACGTAAGCCCCTTTTCTTATTGGGCTATCTTTGAATCCTTTCTCGTATAATCTAGATTCAAATCTTCTCATTTTGCCATCCAGCGAAATACCTTGAAACTCTAAGTGCTCATCTTGGGCAAATAGATTAAATGACGTTACTAGCGCAATTATCAGGGAAATAAATTTAAGTTTCATAATAATTATATTTTATATTATCTTGGTGCAAAGGTACGGCTTTAATTTTAATTATACAAACATACATTAAGAAAATA
>CAYJHM010000207.1:0-3273 GCA_964369935.1 uncultured Rikenellaceae bacterium | reverse complement strand
AAAATTATTTTGAAACTTTCATAATAGCTCTACCACTTACATATCCAACATAATCATTAGAAACTACCCTTGTTGATGTTACACCAGTTGTAAAGCTAAAGTAGTAAAACTCTCTTCCTGTAGCAACCTTCTTAACAGTTGAAGAGTACTGACTATGACTAGTAATAGCATATTTACCTCCAAGTTCAGTAATTTTCTCGTTAATGATTTCAACGTTAGGATAAATCTCCTTATACTCGTCAATCGCTGGCAAATACCAATTATCATACCCACCTACACTTAACAGATAAGTCCAGATAGGGATATTAACTGTTGGCGATAACTCCGAGCCATACAGTGCAACATAGTCATCGTAGATAGCCTTAGTATTTGTTTCTCCGTCAGTCTCACTAGGCGATTCGAAATTAGCCGAGAAAGGTTTATTACGATCACCAAATAAACCTGTACCGTAGCTTGCTGATATCACCTCGATAGATAGAACTTTTGCTTTTCTCAAATCTGTTGGATCAACCCAACACACTACACCAACTGGTTCAAAATTACTATCCATATAAATATCACCCACTTCGAAATAATCTTTAGGTGGTATAAGTTTATATTTAATCGAACGAGAAGCCTTTATTCCCCCTAAATCAGCAGTAATCACTATCTCGCCACCTATACCTTCAGTTCCATTAGCATAAAAATCGCTAGGTGCTTTAAGCGATAACACCTTACCATTAAGCTCAGGCGACCAACTACTAGGAGCATCAAATGTTACAGTTGCACCATCAGGGAAGTTAATATCAATATCTAACGATTGAGATAAATATAACTCCACCTCGTGATGCGACGCACTTATATACATAGGTGTAGACTCGTTATTAATTGTATGAGTAGCAAAGAAACTCCACATCAAATCAGTTACATAATAAAGCGAAACCCCGTGCCCCTCGTCAAGCAGCGATACTACTTGATAATCAGCCCTAGCACCACTCCAGGTGCGAGTTTGATACATCTTATAACCTGCTATTTCAAGCGTATCAGTCTCGTTATACTGCATATCCGACTCGAAATATCCACCAACTTTATTTGTCCAAGCTATCATATTATTAACAGCTGCCGAGTGACTAACAGTCGTGTCGTCTACACCATTAAACGCTAAGATAGGTACAGAACGTGACCCTGTATATGGATCAGCACTAGCTAAAGACATCTGCCCAGCACGTGGAGCAACCGCAGCAAAATCGTTTGGACGATTATATGCTAGGTAGAACGAGAAAATTGCACCACTCGACTGCCCTGTTGAGAATACATTATCAAACGAATAAAGAGGTGTTTTAGTTTTGAAGAAATCAAGCATAGCATCAACAAAAACTAAGCTTCTCTCTGAGTCTTGCCAATTAACATATCCTGTTTCGGCTCCATCACTAAGTTCAGCTATACCAGCAGGGAATACCACGATTGCATTTTGGCGAATAGCTAGTTGATTAAGTGGATTAGATACTGCAATACTCTGAATAGGATTCGGAGCAGGCGAATCGGCAGGATACTCTATACTTCCGTGAAACTCGAAGATAAGCGATATAGGCTTAGACGCATCAATCGAAACTGGCATATAGTACTTAAAATTACGCTTTTCTACTGTTCCGTCGCTAAGAGTCACATCTACCTCAACACTATTAATACCTGGAATAAGCTCATTCTCACCAAAAGTAGGATCATCACCACCGTCTGACACATCTGCATCAACAGTAACGCTCTCTTTATCTTGAGGCAGGTATGCACTCGTATCTTTTACGCAAGAGTGCAGCCCTACAGCTACAACTGCTACTATTGCTAATTTTATTAATTTACGTATCATATTATTAACTTTATTAAATTGTGTCTATATATGAACCATCTCTATCTTTACCATTGCGGTAGTGAGTTTGGTACTTAACTTTAACATCAACAGGGATACCACAAACTCCAGTGTGAGTTTTGCGATGTGATATAGCTAGAGTTGCTGCATTTAAATCAAGCTCAACAAGGTCACCCTTAACCTCATCGTCGTTAGCCTCGCTATCCGAACCATAACGTGAAACACCTAATAACATAGTACGCTCGCTACGAGACACACATATTGATGTTATAGTTGCATCAGCACCATATCCAAAATCAGATAACGACGCAACAACATTTGCACTTGATGGAGGAATATTACTAGCTATATCTAACATATTATAGCTATATATCTTATCGCCGGTAACAAAGAAAATATACGACGAATACTTCATAGTATAGAATCTTGTTGATTTGTTAATAACACTCGACGACATCACTTCGCCTGAAATAGAGTAGATATTATCACTACCCTCGGCAATTAATAACATACGTGTATCGTTACCATTTGCCAATACAGCCATACAAACATCATTGTTATCAGTGTCAGAACCATAAATTAATTCGTGAGATGGGAATGCCTTTAACCCACTAGCAGCATACGCCTTACCATAATAAACATAAGCAAACTGCCCTGCCACCTCGTCGAATACAAACATATTAGCCACATCATTACCCTGAATCCAAGGATACTTCCCAGTAGCATCGCTCACTGATTGATAGAACCAGAAAGGCGAGAATGTCCCTTTACCATCATTAAAAGGAGTCTTAATATTAAAACGTCTAGCCGAACCTGGCAAGTAGTTACCCGAAGTTGAGATACCGTACATAGCACCTCCCGATATTTCGTAGAAATCGCCACTCTCTTGCTGAAGTCCATTTGCTAACTCCCTCCACATTGTAACACTATAATTTACAAACTGGCTTTCATAACCCTCAATATCAGGCTTAGGATATACTGCTAACCCCGTATATGTTTCGCCTGTAAGGTAGTTTGTTACACTATCCATCTCTAGCGAGTGCTTATCAAATAGGTAAGCCTTATTATCAACAAGAGCTACTATTCTACCATAACCATCACTAAAAGGATAAACATAACTACTTCGATACTTTTGTTCTACCATTGTCATCATTTGTGGCTTAACTCCTAGGGGCGTACCTGTACGTTCCTCGTAGTAGTTAATAGCAAAATTAGACGGTTTATCTAATCGTAGGTACGACAGTTCGGCTTTACCTTTATACTTACTAAGTATCATATATAAATCACCCGCAGTTGAAGAGCTTACACGGATATTAAAATCCTGATAACTCTTAACCTTAGTCTCTTTATCCTCAACTGTTAAACGTCCTTTTAGTTCGCCTGGTCCAAAATCAACTATAACATCTAAATTAAGCTCTTCGGCTAACACA
>CAYJHM010000206.1:0-3305 GCA_964369935.1 uncultured Rikenellaceae bacterium | reverse complement strand
AAGTATTTATTTACTATCATTGCAATAATATCGGTTCCGCCGATACTTCCACCACGACTAAAACATAACATTATACCTACACCACATATTGCGCCTCCAAGTATACTAGAAAGAAGTTTATCGTCTGCAATCTGAAAAATATCGTGCGGTAGATAAGCCTGACCTAAACGCAGACATAACGAGGTCATAGCTATTCCATATAGTGTACGCACCCCGAATTTAAACCCAACTGTGAAACAGGCTATTACTAGCAATATCGAGTTCATAATTAGAAATGTTGTACCAATAGGTATTCCACCCGACTCACCGCCAGTAGCGTGATATACCAATAATCCAACCCCACTGGCTCCTCCTCCCATCACCTCGGCAGGAGCTAATATACCTGTCCACGCAAAACAGTAGATAATTAAACCAAGTGTTATGGTTACATAATCTTTAATCTCACGAAATAGTTTTTTACTACTCATACTCTAGTGAACAACATTTATTATACGACCCTTTACAACAATTACTTTTTTTATAGATGCACCATTAAGATACTTCTCTGTTTGCTCGCTTGCGCGAATAACCTCCTCAATGTCGGCAGGTTGAGCATCCGCTGCGAATGCCTGCTTAAATCGCACCTTACCGTTGAACGATACAGGATACTCTACCTCGCTCTCAACAAGGTAATTCTCACAATAGGCTGGGAATATAGCATCACATATCGACCCTGCTTCGCCCATTAAACTCCATAACTCCTCTGTTACGTGAGGGATGTATGGCGAAAGAATAATTGTTAGGGGTTTTAGAATAGCACGCTTATTACATTTAAGCGAACCTAACTCATTAACACAAATCATAAAGGCACTTACCGAGGTGTTAAACGAGAAATTTTCGATATCACTCTCTACTTTTTTTATACTCTTATGAAGAATTTTTAGCTCTTGGGCAGTTGGCTCGGCATCAGACAGTTCGAACTCATTATTCGAATTGAAGAATAATTTCCAATACTTACGAATAAATTTAGATACTCCATCTATACCATTAGTATCCCAAGGTTTACTCTGCTCAAGTGGGCCTAAAAACATCTCATACATACGCAGGGTATCTGCGCCATATCGCTCGATGATATAGTCGGGATTAACCACATTATGCATAGATTTCGACATCTTCTCGATGCCCCAACCGCAAATATATTTACCATCTTCGAAAATAAACTCACAATCTGCATACTCAGCTCTCCATTTACGGAACGCCTCGATATCAAGAATATCATTCTTAACTATATTTACATCTACGTGAATCTCTTGAGTATCATAATCACCTATAAGACCCTTCGATACAAAGGTATTTGTTCCCTTTTGGCGATATACATAATTAGAACGACCCTGAATCATTCCTTGATTAACCAACTTTTTGAATGGTTCGCTATCGCATACATAACCAAAATCGTAAAGGAACTTATTCCAGAACCTTGAGTAGATAAGATGCCCCGTAGCGTGCTCTATACCACCAACATACAAATCAACACTCTGCCAATACTCATTTGCCTCTTTGCCCACTAGTGCTTCACTATTTTTGCTATCCATATAGCGCAGGTAGTAAGCCGATGAGCCTGCAAAACCTGGCATAGTGCTCAGTTCATACGGATAACCCTCCTCTGTATGCCATCCTTTAGCTAATGATAGAGGTGGTTCGCCCGATGTAGCAGCCGTAAAATCCTCTAAATCGGGAAGAGTAAGAGGTAACTTATCTTCCGAAAGTGGACAAGCAACATCATCTTTATAATATATTGGGAATGGTTCGCCCCAATATCTTTGACGAGAGAAAATAGCATCACGCAGACGATAATTCACCCTCTTCGAACCTATACCACAACTCTCTATCTCACTAATCATTCGTTTGATAGCGGCTTTTACCTCTAAACCATTTAGTAGCTCAGAGTTTATCATTTTGCCCTCCTTAGCATCGTACGAACCTTGAGTAACATCACCCCCCTCTACAACTGGGATAATAGGAAGATTAAAGTGAGTAGCAAATGCCCAATCACGACTATCGTGTGCAGGAACAGCCATAATTGCACCTGTGCCGTAGCTAATTAAAACATAATCACTTATATATACAGGAATCTCTTGACCAGAGAATGGATGAATAGCATATCCACCAGTAAAGACCCCACTAACACGCTTTGCATCGGTCATACGCTCGCGCTCCGAACGTTTTTTTGTCTCGGTAACATAAGCCTCAACCTCTGCTGCTTGCTCGCCGGTTGTAATCATACTTAAAGCGGGGTGCTCTGGTGCAATAACCATAAATGTAACCCCGAAAAGAGTATCAGCCCTTGTAGTGAACACCTCAAGCTGCTGATCGCTATCTTTTAAAGCAAAGAATAGTGATGCACCCTCAGAGTAACCTATCCAGTTACGTTGAATCTCTTTTAGTGAATCACTCCACTGAAGATTATCTAGTCCACGAAGTAATCTGTCTGCATAAGCAGTAACCCTTAACGACCACTGTTTCATCACCCTCTGAACAACAGGGTGACCACCCCTTTCGGAAAGACCATCTTTAACCTCATCATTTGCTAATACAGTACCTAATGCCTCGCACCAGTTTACCATAGTATCTGCACGGAAAGCAAGACGATAATTGTGAAGAACCTCTTGTTGCTCCTTCTCGGTCATCTCGCCCCACTCTTTAGCACTAAAAACTAACTCTTTAGTTTGAGCCACATCAAGCCCAACGCTACCATTAGCCTCAAACTGACTTATCAATTTAGATATGTGCTGTGCTTTATTTTTTGAGTTATCGTAGTACGAATCGAACATTTTAAGAAATACCCACTGGGTCCATTTATAGTAATCAGGGTCGCAGGTGCGAACCTCACGCTCCCAGTCGTAGCTAAAACCAATCCTATCAAGCTGTTCACGATAACGAGCAGTATTCTCTTCGGTTGTCTTAGCGGGATGCTGCCCTGTTTGAATAGCGTACTGCTCGGCAGGTAAGCCAAATGCATCATATCCCATTGGGTGAAGCACATTAAATCCTTTTAAACGCTTATATCGAGAAAAAATATCCGAAGCAATATAACCTAGAGGGTGTCCAACATGAAGCCCTGCACCCGATGGGTAAGGAAACATATCTAATACATAATATTTTGGTTTCGAGGTATCTACCTCAACACTATAAACCTTGTCTTCACGCCATTTATCCTGCCATTTAGGCTCTATTAAATCAAATCTATAATCCATAATAAGTAATGTTCAATATTAAGCTGCAAATATACATAAACTTTTTTGAATTACGAATAGAATTTTTAAATA